>JARRRH010000142.1:0-6041 GCA_037380925.1 Deltaproteobacteria bacterium
TCCGTGAGCTTTGGTCTTCAATTTGGCGGTCAGAAGTCCGAGGCAATTATTTTGGTGATGACACAGAAGGGTATAAACTCGCTGCAGAAAACGTCTGTCAAGCTCGGGGCAGATGCCTCCGTAGCCGCAGGACCTGTTGGGGTGGGAGCCCAAGGCGCCACAGCCCCGAGCTTGAATGTAGACTACATTACTTTTACTCGTTCTATGGGGGCATTTATCGGGATTTCCCTGGATGGCGCTGTCATTGATGAAAATTACGACTGGAACAAAGCTTATTATGGGAAAGCAGTGAGGCCGGGGGACATCCTCGTAGCCCATAGCGTAACCAATCCAGACGCAGAAAAGCTCCGCTCGGCAGTGTCTAAGGCGGTAATGAGCGCGAACTGAGTGTGAGCGCAGTCTTCTTTCGAACAGTCTTTAATTTGGAATCCTAAATCGAAGGAATAATCCACTGGCATGCCAGTGGTATGAACAATGGCTAAGCCAGTGATTAGTGTCAAGAAAGAAGAAATCTCCTAAAATGAGAGCGCCAGCTACTCAATAAGGAGATTTCAATGGAACGCTTCAATAGATTAGCACATTCAGTCTGGGATTGTAAGTACCACATTGTCTGGATACCCAAGTATAGACGCAAAGAATTATATGGAACCAGGAGACGTATAGTGGTGGATACGATCAAACAGTGGGGCCGAATCAAAGGGATAGAGATCATAGAAGGACACGCGCTGCCGGATCATATTCACCTGTGCGTCTCGATACCGCCCAAATATGCTGTTGCTAACGCCATTGGGCTTCTGAAAGGCAAAAGCGCATCTGAGGTGATGAGCTTTGGAACAAAAAGCAGCCGAATGGTACGTGGTCGCACATTTTGGGCACGGGGCTACTGTGTCAGCACAGTAGGTCTTGATGAAGAAACGATTCGAGAATATATCAGAAACCAAGAAAAAATGGATATGCTCCAGGAGGAGCCTACCCCGTAACCAAATCAAAGGGTAGCTGGCAGCTGGTGTGAGACCCCCTTCTAGGGGGTCTCGATACCACCAGTTCACTGGTGGTATTCATTACATTTTTCATCTCGCAGAATGAAATTGTTGCTTTGAATGTCGCAAAACTTCCAGGAAAGTGAAGGACCGATGAAATTATACTGGATCACAACTGAAGACCATGCCGAGGATTGGTTCGTAGTTGCTCATGGTGCTAAAGAAGCGGTCACCTTCCATGAAGACGTGGAAGGGTATGAACCAGGTGAAGCTACTGCTGAGATGGTCAAGGAGATACCGGATGAAATAGCGGCCGATGTCGGATGGCCATCAGATGAAGTTCTTCGGTCTTGTGGCGCTAATCTTCTGGCTCAAGGGCCCGCACGCATTGTTGAAATCGCTGGCAGAAAATTCTGTGAGGGTCTGATGGAATCCACACTTAGGACGCTGGATGACGACCTGTCTGAGGCGCATGGGAAAGGTCGTCCGAATAAAACCAAGAAACCAACAAAGCATTAAAAGACGAGAGTCATAGCCAACGGGATTTGGTTAGCAACAGTGGTGGCACCTTTTGAAAGCACCCGAAATTACACTTGGGATTAAAGGGATCATCTTTTTCATTTTGTTTCCGGGCCTTTGTTTTGCGTGGGAAGGAATTGTTACCCGGGTTATTGACGGTGATACCGTTACTGTTGCACATAAAGGCAAAACCGTAAAGATCATGCTTTACGGCATAGACACGCCCGAAAGATCTCAATAGTATGGGCAGAATGCAACGCAGTTTTTGTCCTCGCAGGTATTCGACAAGGGCGTATCGATTGATCCTATTGACATTGATGTCTTTGGCCGTGCAGTTGCCATCGTCTCCGTCGGCGATTTGGTCATCAACCGGCTGCTTGTAGAGTATTGCTACGCGGGTCTATGACCGCTATTGCAGGAAACCGTTGTGGGCTGTATGGAAGCTCCTCGAGGAAGAAGCACGAAAGGAAAAGCACTAGCTATGGAAGAACCCTAATGTCATACCTCCCTGGCAGTACCGAAGATCAGAGGGCCGAAACGGCTCATCTCCATGTAAGTCGACTTGTGCTAAAGCCCTTATTATGAATAAAGCGAGCATAGGAGGGATCCGTTGATACCTGGAAACGCATCGTTTGACCGCGTGAGAAGTTCATGGCGTTATGCGCAGAGATGGCTGCTGCCATGGCTGTGTGGTGCTTTTGTGCTTTTATTCGTGTCCTAGTTTTGAAAGGTGGCAAGAAACACACCTCAACCCCGCATTACTAGACTGGAGACTCACTACTCTGATGTACCTGACAGCTTCCATAGTCATAGTTTGCCTAGATACGAACTTGAATGGACGGCTAGTTAACTGAATTTAAAGATCCCTTTGGCGAGTACTTCCCTGCAAGCTTCGACAACCAAAGAATCGTACATTAGCCCCTGTTTCGACGATATTTCCTCAAATGCCTTTTCAAGCCCTAGTGCAGGCCGGTAAGGTCTGTGGGAAACCATGGCTTCGACAACGTCGGCCACTGCAAGTATCCTTGCCTCACGGGTAATTTCATCGCCCGATAGCCCCAGCGGGTAACCGGAACCATCCATCCGTTCGTGATGCTGAAGCACCACTTTGGCAATGTCCCAGGGAAACTCTATGCCTTTAAGGATTTCATATCCTATTTCAGTATGTGTTTTAATCAGACTGAACTCAATCTCACTCAATAAACCGGGCTTGCTGAGAATTTCAGCAGGAACGGAGATCTTGCCAATGTCGTGGATATTTCCCGCCATCCTGATCCCCTCAGCCCTGTCCGGTGAAAGTCCCATTTGTATTGCTATCGCCCTGGCAAGATTGCTCACGCGCTTTTGATGCCCTGCAGTGTAAGGGTCTCTCACTTCCACAGTTTGAGCCATGGCTTGGATGGTTGCACCTGTCACCTTACGCAATTTCTCTATCGTTTCTGTCAATTCTTTCTCTGCCCGTTTTTGTAAAGTTATATCCCTGACGAAATTAAGAGTGGCAGGGCGATCGTCCCAAAGAATAGGGACAGAACTGACTTGAGCCCACAGTTGCTTGCCAGCCTTGTTTATTACCCTCAGCGAGTAAATGCTATTTGGCTCATTGCTGTTGGATCTCTCTTCCCGCATCCGATAGACAATTTCCTGGTCCTGAGGGTGGACAAGGTCCATATAATGCATTTCAGCCAATTCATCATCGGAATACCCCAGCATCTCCTGTGTCCTTGGGTTTGGGAATTTGATTCTGCCATTCTGCGCGATGAATATTCCATCAGTGGCGTTGTTCACCAGGAGTCGATAGTTTTCTTCTGACTTCCGCACGGACTCCTCTGCACGCTTGTGCTCCGTAATATCATGCACCACAACCGTAGCTCCTTTGAGCGTGCCCTCTTCATAAATGAACCTTGTATTCAGAATTACCCAGAACTCTCTGCCACCCTTCCCTTTTATTGTGAATTCCACCGTTTCCGCAACCTTTTCGCCGGCAAGGATCTTGATCAATCTCTTCATGAAAAGCGCCTTGCTCTCTTCGGTCAGGATGTCAAAAGGATTTAAAGCCAAGAATTCCTCCCTCGTATACCCTGTGTATTCACACATGACATCGTTCACGCTGATAAACTTTTGCTCCCTGTAATCCACTTCGAAAATGCCGGCAGGAGCATGTTCGACTAGCTGTCGATAACGCTCTTCGCTTTCATGAAGCTTTTCCTCCGCCCTCTTGCGCCTTGTGGTATCTCGAACAATACCGCGAAAACCAACGGGCTCACCGCTTGAATCTCTCATCAGCGACGTGGACATTTCAATAATGCAGGTGCTCCCGTCCTTCCGAATAATTTCGTATTCTGAAATCCTTGCTGGTCTTCCCGTGCAGCAAACCTCGTGAAACGCCTGATACATTCTTTTAGCTGTCCGAGCTGAAGTGTATTGCCGATTATTCATTCCCGTGAGTTCTTCACGGCCATAACCCATCATTCTGCAAAGAGAGTCATTAAAAAACATCAAATTTCCGGCAAGATCAGCTTCGAAGTATCCCTCTTCGATGCTCTCCAGTATCGTCTTGTACCGTTGCTCGCTGGTGCTTAATAGCTCTTCTGTTTGTTTCCCCTCCGAAGTATGCTTCTCAGGTAAATTATCAGAGGGCATACCGGCTTCAGTTGTACTGGCGAGTCGGCTAATCACTGGCTTCAATTCCACTACCTTTTTTCTTGCAGACATGAGGGATGCTCCCGTTTACATCAGCAGCAGTCGGCTATTGTAGAATCTATCCTTCTCAGGCCGACTGAGAATGATGGTGTTCATGAAATCTTCTTCATGGGTCAAAAAATCTCTTTACCAAAAAGCATGCCGCAAATCTTGGAAAAATACTTCGGATGCTGTCCTTTGCTCCTGGCAGTTGGGCGAGGCGCCATCCATTCTGCGAGCCGACTACTTCCCCAGTGATCTGATACTTGTATCATGTGACTTATTTTTGATCCTCTACCATGGTCCTGTAGCGTTACCCATGTACTGCCTAGCCACACAAGAAAACGTCCAAACCATAGCGACGCGATACAAGTTGAGGCAGCGAATGGGTAGTCTACCCTTCACGCCGATCAATACGCTCTCTGATGCAAGCGGCTAAAGTCTCCAGTTCGCGTTTTTCAAGCTTTAACAAGAAACTCAAGTCAGCATCGGTCCTTGCAAGCCCCTCGATGATTTTAATCAGCTTATCCCTTGTCAAACTGACTTCAGTCTCGTTTTCCTTCCTGTCCAAATACTATAATTATACCAGATCCGGAAGACTTTTGCCGCAGAAAGAAACGCAAAGAAAATGATCATAACCACGCGAAAATGTAAAGACTTTTTTCCAAAAAGTCATAGGGCAAGCTTCAGGTTTTCACCCCGTGCAAGAAAACTCATGCGGTACCCACTTAGGGGAAAAAGGCCGCCCTGGCTCGCTTGAAAACCCCTCTGCACAAGGCCTTTGGGAACCCTTGGAGAGCCCAGTAATAGCGAGGCTCTCAGAGGGCAGGGTTTCTAGGGCTCTTCTAAGCTTTTGATCCTGCAAGAGAAATCTGCCGTGCAAGAAATTTCTTGCACGAGATTTGGTCAAAATGGTGCAAGATCCAGGTAATAACCGGTTTAAGCCGGACAACACAATGCTTTCCGAGTTTTCTCAACTCTCAACCGGAGGGTTTGTCGCGGAGGGGCATGGTAGCAAGTAAATGATCAAAAGCGTTCTTGGAAATGCAAATCCCCCCGGGGTCAGCCAATGCTTCCAACCGGGCCGCGATCTTCACAGCGTCCCCGTAACTGCGCCTCTCCTCCTCAATCACGTCCCCAAGATTGACCCCAATTCGAAACTCCATAAGACGGTTCTCAGGGAGCTCAGCGTTTCTCGCCTGTAATTCTTTCTGGGCGGCCACTGCACATTGCACCGCATCCATCACGCTCGCAAACTCAGCCAGTACCTTGTCCTCCGGTGAGTCTATCACCCGCCCTCGGTGCTGCTGGACCAGTTCCTCCATGATTTTCCGACAGGCGGTGAGGGTCTTGACCATCTCGGCCTCATCCTCACCCATGAGCCGGCTGTAGCCTGCCACATCGGCGCTGAAAACGGCTGTGAGCTTACGTTTGTAGCCTTCTTCTGTCATGGGATCGCCTCCCAAACACAAAAGCCCCCAACAGGGTAAAATGGTCCCTTCGAGGCTTTACTTTCAAGACCTTCGGATGGCGTTCTGTCATGGCCAACTCCGGAAGGTTACGGTTGGGCTGAAAGTTTACTGGAAGAATGAATTGTTTTGGGATAAGGTCAGGATAGATGATCTTGGCGAAATGTCCAGATTTTTTATGTGACTAATATAGAAGTGAATTTAAGGCTTGAGTTGGTAAACACGCGCCAGAGGAACCGGTTCAGACTTTGCAGCGATAAGAATGTGCCGTCAGGCAGGCTGATTTGAAATCCGGAATTTCGAGGGCAAGCTGATTTCATGTTCATTGGTAACCTTGAATTTAATGTTTTGATAGCTTTGTCATGGAAGTCATAAGTTGATAGCACCATAGACA
>JARRRH010000143.1:0-8132 GCA_037380925.1 Deltaproteobacteria bacterium
ATTTCGCCGCGGCTGCGCGGATTTTGCGGGCCGATTCTCCTAACAGGACGTCCCACAGAAAGGAGCCTGTCCTACGGCGAAAGCTGGGTGAGCTTTTGGTGGAAACCGGCCTTTTGGAGGGGGACAAGCTGACAGAGGCCCTGGACGTCCAGAAAAATTCCGGGAAGAGACTGGGGCAAATACTGATTGAAATGAACCTGGTCTCCGAGGAGGAAATGGCCTTTGCTCTGGCCATGCAGCTCAAGATCCCTTACGTGGACCTGACCAATTACGAAATCCCGGCCAATGTCATTGAAACCATTCCTGAAGAGGTCTCCCGCAAGTTTTTCTGCATTCCTATATCCCTCAAGAACAGCATTCTGGACGTGGCGATGGCGGATCCCCTCGATCTCAACATGATGAAAGACCTCCAGTTTGTTACAGGCTACAGCATTCAGCCGGCAATCTCCACTTCCAGTCAAATCGCAGAAGTCATTCAAAAGCACTATCATCCCGAGAAAACGCTCAGCGAAGTGGCGAACGAGTTCGTGGGCGAGGAGTTGATGGAATTTTTGCCTGATCAAGAAATTAAAGAAGAGGAGGAAGACCAGCCCCAGGATATGAAGGATTCACCGTTCGTGAAAATGGTGGATCTGATTATCAAGAATGCCATCAAGAAAGGGGCTAGCGATGTTCATATCGAAGCCCAGGAAAACCAGGTCCGGGTGCGAAACCGCATCGACGGTGTGCTCCAGGACTCCATCAAACTGCCGAAGTGGACCCAGCCGATCATTATTTCCCGGATCAAAGTGCTAGGGGGCATGGACATCTCCGAGAAAAGGCTTCCCCAAGACGGAAGGATCAAGGTCAGGGCCAAGAACATTTCCGTTGATCTGCGCGTGTCGACCCTTCCCACCTATTACGGAGAGAAAGCCGTCATCCGGATCCTCAACAAACAAGAGTCTTTTCTGACTTTGTCGGAACTGGGTTTCAGCGGTAAGAATCTGACCATCATTCAGAACTTCATTGCCCAACCGCAGGGAATGGTTCTCATCACAGGGCCCACCGGTAGTGGAAAAACGTCCACCCTCTATGCCTGTATGCAGGCGGTCAAATCCGATGAGCTCAATATTGTGACGGTTGAAGACCCCGTGGAATTTGAGTTGACAGGGATTAACCAGGTCCAGATCAACGAGAAGGTGGGGTTGACTTTCCCCTACGTGCTCCGTTCCATCCTGAGGCAGGATCCCAATGTGATTATGATCGGTGAGATCAGAGATGCGGATACGGCTGAAATCGCCCTGCAAGCCTCTTTGACCGGGCACTTGGTTCTGTCGACACTCCATACGAACGATGCGCCTTCGGCGGTGACGCGCCTTATCGATATCGGGCTGGCCCCGTATATGATTGCGTCCTCGGTGATCGGCGTTGTGGCGCAGCGCTTGGTCCGGATGATATGTCCGGAATGCAAAGAGGAGTATGTGCCGAACCCGGAACTTCTTGGCCGCCTGGGTCTTGACAGCAAAACGCTGCCCTTCAAGTTTTACCGCGGTGCAGGTTGCTCCAAGTGCGGCAACTTGGGCCTTAAGGGCCGGACCGTCATCGAGGAGGTGATGGTCATGAGCCGTAAAATCAGGGACCTGACCCAAACCTCCGCTTCAGGCGACGAGGTGAGAGAAGCGGCCATGGCCACGGGGATGACAACGCTGGGAGTGAGCGGTCTCAGCAAGATAGAAAAGGGAATCACTACCATTGACGAGGTTTTGAAGGCGGTTCAGCAGAAAGAGGAGTTGACGACCATATGCCCCTATTGCGGCCGAGGCGTGAGCTTGGATTTTAAGGACTGTCCCTATTGCAAGAAACCCCTGGTTCCCACGTGCGCGTCCTGTGAGCGAATCGTTCAGCCCGAGTGGGTGGTTTGTCCTTACTGTCGAAATGATCTAAAACCAGAACCTTAGCCTTATAAAAAGAACGGGAGATTTAATTTCTTGACTGCTGGGTCCTACTCCCTTTATCAACACGGAGACATCTTTGGCGTGTAAAGGCAACCGGGCGAGGCCATTCAATGCAATGTAAAAATCATCCTGATCGGCGAGCTGAGTACTTCTGTGCGAGTTGCGGAAAATCCCTGTGCAGCGATTGCGCAGAGGAGGGAAAGGGAGGAGAGTATTTCTGTTTCCAATGCGCCATGCTGAGCTCGGTGTCGGCAATGGGCACGACGATCAAGGACAAGGCGGAGAGGTCGGCCGAAAAAAGAGTTAAGGAAAGAGAAAAAAAGAAGTGGACCTCTTTCCGGTATTTCGTCGTGTTCTGTTCTGTCCTTATTTTGGTGATGTGGGGCGTTATCCTGTTCGGAGGGGAGAAACCGCCCAGCGGACGTGTCGATTTGGCCAATCAACCCAGGGTTTTTCTCTTTATGGTGGACGGGGCGATCAAGCGGTATGCCCACGACGAAGGAAACCGCTATCCGCCCACCTTGAGCGATCTTGTCCCAAAGTACCTGGGACTGACCGAACAGGATCGGCGTCACCTCGACATGCTCAAATACATAAGGGATCCGCGACTCGGATACCTTCTGTCTCTGGCTCAACCTGAGCCCGGGCAAATGAAGATCGTTATTTCGCCGAAGGGCATAAGCTATGAAGCGTCGTGACGGAGGAGGGGCAAAGACAATAACGCGTCAGCGGGGATTTACTCTGGTGGAGCTCATGGTGGTTATCGCCATCGTTGGGATTCTCGCGGTGACGGCTATGCCGCTCTACCGCACTTGGCTTCAGAGGGCTTATGGGTCTGAGGCCAAGCTCATGGCGAAAAAACTCATGGACGGACAGATCCTTTATTTCCTGGAACACAACAAGTTTTTTCCCGAGGATGAAGTTCCTATTATGATCAGTGAGGACGACTCTCCGGATAAAGCCGAGATAGCAGAAATCGAAAGTGCGCTCAAAATAACCATCCCCGTGGGCCGCAGGCTGAGCTACACATTTTACTCGGGTAACCAACCGGAGAACGAATTTTCCTACATAATCATTAAGGCCGAATTCCCCCTCTTCCAGGGCGGGTGCCCCGGGTTGGCGGCCCAAGTGACCAAAAACGGGGACGTCAGTTTTTGGCCCTTACCTTAAACTGATTCCATTTCACGGTGCAAATCGTGTCGAGATGCGGGAATGGTGACCAGATAATCGGTTCTTAGCAGAAGCAGATGAGGGAAAAAGGTAAAATAGGCGCGGTCATAGTCATCAGCCTTCTGGTTGTGGGATTTTTCCTCTCCATCTATATCACTGTGGATGAGGAAATTCCCGGAAACGCTGTTGTGGTTGTCACGGTGGAAGACAAATTATACCACTCAATCCACTTCGATCACGTCTGTGTCGCAGGGAAAACCGCTAAAACCATGACCCTTTCGGAAGCGAAAGCCCAGGGCTACAAGCCCCATGAGCATTGTGAGGCGTTGGGATATTTCAGGGGCAACCGGCGCTTCCTTTTCCACCACCTCCTTTCCAAGCTGGGTATCCAGGTGAACAGCCGATGGGATAAGAATGGAAACTGGCTTTGGTAGCCGGTATCGCGTCCCGGAAATAATTTGAAGGATTTGGCCGGCTCTAGGGCTCAACTTTTCTTCTCTTTTTCAATCCTGGCAATAGGAAGTTTGAAAAAGTCGATTTTTTCCTTTCTGAGAGTCTTCTCTTCCTCATCGGTGGCCGAACCTTTGATGCTTCTCTTTTCAGCCACGCCGTAGTGCATTTTCAGGGCCTCCTTCGCGAAATCCGAGCCCACGTCTTCAAAGTTCTTGTTGATATAGTGGACGATCTCTTCGGCCAATCTGCTGTAATCGATCTTTCCGGTGTCCCGCCCTTCCTGAGATTGTGTTGAAACCTTCAAGGCCACAGGGGAGAGGACTCTTTTGATTTGCGTATCGCTGCAGTAGGGGCAAGTCACCATGTTTTTCGCGTTCTGAGATTCAAAGGATTGAACGTTTTGGAACCATCCTTCAAAACGGTGTCCTTTGGTGCACTCCAAGTCAAAAACGATCATAGCAGTCCCTATTTTTCAGCGTACAGCACAGCTAAAATTTTCGTTGTTTCAGAGCCGTGACATTTGACCAGATGGGGCACCGTGGAGTCGTAGTAAATGGCATCACCCGGATCGAGAAGGTGGACCTCTTCTCCTAGACGTACCTCCATCCTCCCTGAGAGAACGAATATAAATTCCTGACCATCATGGGTGGATCGCTCTTCATCTGTCTCAGCCGGTTCCAGGGTCACCAGAAAGGGCTCCATATGGCGGTCTTTTTTATGGGGGGCCAAGGATTCATACTCGTACCCGTACTGCTTCCCCTTTTTCGAATCATACCTGGAAATCACTTTGCGGTCGCTGCGACGCACGATGGTATAGGGCCTCTCCTCGTCTCCCGAGATGAAGTAGCCCATCTTCATTTCCAAGGCTTTGGCCAGCTTGATCACAATTCCAAGAGGAGGCGCCACCTCGCCCTCCTCAATTTTCGACAGAATATCCGGTTCAATCCCGGTCCTCTGAGCAATATCCGTTCGACTCAGTCCCCGCTGCTCCCGGACATTCTTGACCCTTTCCCCCACCTTGACGGGAATGTCTTCCTCCGGTGCCCTGCGACCGAGGTCGTCCATAAAGGCTTTTTCTTCCTCCCTTGCGACAAACTGGCTCAGGTCACCTAAGAAGTCCTCGTAGCTGTCGCGCCCGCCTTTCTTCTCTTTTTCATTCATGACATTAATTACCCGTACTCAAAGGGCTGTTGGCCAAAACATGACCTGTGATGCAGGGTTGGCCTCGGGAAATCTTTTCCAAAGGCGCAATATTCGCCTTGACTCTCTCAGACGCCCCCATGGGCCTCAGAGAAGCATCTAGGTGGAGAAAAAGGACGACGGCTCCGCTACAGTTCATTCTGTGGGGCTATCTGGCGTTCGTGTGGAAAGCGCAGTAGCGCTGGCGTGCCTAATAGGAATCTGATTGTGCCTTTGGAAAAGACCTCCCCACGGCCACCCCACAGCAGAGGGAATCCATTCGATTCAGACATGGCTGTGTTTTGAGCAACACCCGGTCGACTTTTCACTCCGGGATCAAAGCTAGCACGTAAGGCTTTGGAGGTCAAGTATCCCAGGGTATGGGGGTCAAGAGATCGCGGTTTTCCCTCATATCGCGATCGAGAAGAAGAGAAAGACTTTGACAAAGAGGGCCGGGCCGCCCTTCACCAACGGGTTTTCCGTCAAAACGGGTAACAGGAAGGATATTGACGGAGGTTCCCATGAGGAGGATCTCTGAGGCGCGGTACGCTTCTTCCACGGCAATTCTGTCGAACCGAACGCCCCGAAGTTCGTTCTTTTGAACCAGTGTCTCCGCCAACTCAAAGGTGCGTTTGGCCGTAATGCCCGCAAGCGTTTTTTCAAAACCCGGAAACCTTAGTATACCGCTCTTTGAAAACACGCCGATATTTTCTGTTGATCCTTCTGCAAGGAACCCCTCCTCGTCGAGACCGACGGCATATTGGCTTCCCACATTAATGGCTTCCATCTTCATGAGCACGTTGGGCAGGTAATTGCACGATTTTATGGTGGCAAAGAAAGACTTCTTGATGGGTATGCGGCTCGTGATGAGGGAAACCCCTTCACGGTAATAGGTCTCCGGTGGCCGGTGGTAGCGAACCACGTTAATGTAGATCTGGCTTGAAGGGGACTCAAAAGGGTTGGTGGTAAACCCGCCCGGTCCTCTGGACAGCACAACGCGAACGGTGCAGTTTTCTTCTCCGCCCGCCAGGATGAGGGCTTTGATAATCTCTCTCACTTGTGGGAACTCCGGCGGAAGCTGGAGGGAGACGGCTTTGGCGGATTTTTGCAGGCGACCGAGGTGGGCCTCCATCTGATATATGCTCCCGTCAAAGCAGCGCATCACGTCGAACACACCGTCTCCACGGTGGACAAGGTGGTCGTCGACGGGACCCGTCATCAAGTCCGGATCCTTTACCATCCCTTGCCACTGACTGGAGTACATGGCCAGGTAGTCATCCTGCCACGGTTTTCATGGCTATCTCTTGACAGGTAGCAGCGCGAAAAGTATGATTCATGAAAGGCGCAAGATTCAAGCCTCAAGGCTCACGGCAAACTGATCACCTCGCTAAACTTTTTTCTGCCCTGCGCCGTTGGTTGAATTCTTATTGATTAATTTTGGCCATCGTTCAAAAGTAATTCCACAGGCATATGAAGCAATGCCGAAACCGGAAGGGCTGGGGCCTTTTCTGCAGTGACTGGCGGGAGGGCGCTGTCTTTTCACCACTTATCTATGGGGGAAGCCGCAGCCCCGAGCCTGTCGAGGGGAATGCGGAGGGGGCAAAACTCCCCCGTAGATAAGCGGTCAGAAAAGACCAGCCCGGGAGCCCTTGGAACGGAAGAAAAGGTGCCAGCCTTTCCGGGTAGTACCCCATGGAAACGCTTTTGAACGTTTCTAATTTTTGTGGAGATTAAATGATGGAGAGGTAAAAATCAACCGAATTTGTACTTTGAAGGGGTGCGGCCTATGCACGAGAGACAGTATGTTGTTGATGAGTTGACCAAGGATGATACATGGCGAATGTTCAACATTATGGCGGAGTTTGTAGAGGGCTTTGACGTCCTCCCTGAAGTATATCCGGCTGTGACCATATTCGGTTCTTCCCGTGCCCACCCGAACAGTAGGGATTACAAGACCACGGAAAAAGTGGCCCGCTTGCTTGTGGAGAACCAGTTCAATGTCATTTCAGGTGGGGGGCCCGGCGCCATGGAAGCGGCGAACAAAGGGGCCGCTGAGGCGGGCGGGAAATCCGTGGGTCTTCATATTCATCTTCCCAATGAACAGCGCCCCAACAAGTATGCGAACGTGCGACTCGATTTCAAGTACTTCTTTATTCGAAAAGTCATGTTCGTGAAATATGCCGTCGCCTATGTCATCGTACCAGGCGGCTTTGGAACTCTCGATGAACTCTTCGAGGCCCTCACCTTGATCCAAACCAAGAGGATCAAGTCTTTTCCTGTCATCCTTCTGGACTCGTCCTATTGGCAGGGCCTGCTGGGGTGGATGAAGGATATTGTGGTCAAAGAGCGGTGCATCTCCCCGGCCGATCTGGACATTTTCAGCCTCGTGGATACACCTGAGGAAGCTGTGGCGATCATAAAGAGGAGGGTTGTGGCCTGAGGAGTTCATCCCCCGATGAATGGACACGTCTTTGTGAATCAGCGGCTGCGTTCGGGTTGGAACTTTCTCAACATCACCTCGGCCTGATCCGCATTTACCTCAAAGAGCTGTGGGAATGGAACCAGCATGTGAACCTCACAGGCCTTTCAAGTCGGAAACGAATCGCTATTGAACTGTTCTTCGACTCCCTTATCCCCGCCCCCTATCTCCCCAAATCAGGGAAAACGTTGGATGCCGGTTCAGGGGCAGGTTTCCCCGGCCTTCCACTCAAAATCGTGATGCCTCAATGGGATATGTGTCTCCTGGAAGCCAATAGAAAGAAGGTCAGTTTCTTGAGGCATGTTATTCGTCTTATGAAAGTGGAAGGAATCGAGGTCTTGAAAGGACGCATTGAGGAGAAGGGCGGAAAGGCCCTCACGGAGAAATACGACATCATTACAGCACGGGCTTTAGCACCCTTGGACCGAACAGTGGTTTGGTGTTCCCCTTTGCTGCGGCCCGGAGGATTGCTGGTGAGTTTTTTGGGTGCTGAAAGCCGGAAGGCGCTTGCGGAGGCGGAGGAGGTGATGAAAAAGCACGGGCTCGTCCTCGACAGAACTATTCCTTATATCCTGCCTGGGGGGAGGAAGGAGAGACAAACACTGATTTTGAAAAGAGTGGGTTGATAACAAGTGCGCGAACGCGCGGAATTTCGGAGTAAAGACTGCGAGCTCCTTATTTTCGCAAAGCACTACGGATAATGGCCCATTGAAGCTCCGTGTACTGGTCCAGGGTGAGGCGGTTCTTGAAATGCCATTCCTTGAGCACCCACATGTGGGCCATAATGAGGATGTCATAGGCCATAAGGTCTACATCAACCGGCTTGAAAACACCTTTTTCAATACCTTCCTTAATGATGTTCCCAAAAATCGCCGTAACCTCCACCTCGAGCTGCATGATTTTGGCCTTGGCAGGTT
>JARRRH010000144.1:0-6007 GCA_037380925.1 Deltaproteobacteria bacterium
AGGCTTCCTCCCTGAGCCCTCATGGTGGGGCCTCAGTTCGATGTCGGATTTGCCTTGAGCCTTATGCACTGCGCCTTAAGCGTCACGACGAACGATGCAGCGTTGATTCGCCATGGCAACACTCTTGGACCTTGCAAAATTATTACCGTCACGAGAGGGCGAGGCTGAGGATCTTGTACCCTTTCCGGGTAAGGAAGCCGGCGATTTCATCGGGAAGGTCGAGTTGGCTGGCAAACACATTTCGGCCCTGGTTGTCCTGGAACACGATGCCCGGGATGGTCATACTGATGTTTTTGGACGCATCCCTGGGTGTTGCCATGAAGGCGTGAGGGTCTGAGTCGTATTGAACTCCGATGAACTTGAGGATCTGAGACACCATTCCCGGCGGATACGCTTCCTGAGCCAGAGAGAGGACCTCGTAGCGGCGCTCCCGAAGCAAGGAAATGACGTCAGGACCCAAGCCCTTGAAATCAATGATACTCTCTCTCCCATCCGCTTGGAGGAGAAAGTCAGCCTTGACAATAAGGTTAAAATCCGTTTCCTGCCCTTCATAGAGGGGTATATCCACATCTCTGTTGTATGTCTGACCGGTAAGATTCAGGACCGTCTCGATCAGTTCGGGCTTTTCATGTCCGGGCTTCAGGATTTCGATTTCCGGGCCAGGCTCGGTTCCCAGCTCATCGGCAGGCGGATATTCGATGGCCTTGATACCCAGGGTGGACAAGAAGTCCCTGATTTCCGGCGGCGTTTTGGCGCTGTTACGGTCGGTAAGGGTAATCAGGAGGGTTTGCTCTTCTTCGTCTGCAGAAGGCTTGATGATCCAGTCAGCCGTCATGCGCAAATGAATGTCTCCGCCCAGTACGAGGGGCTCACCCCGATCGTAGACTCTTTCATAGTCGCAGGCCGGGAGGATTTTGTCCAAAGCCTCCCTTAAGGTCATCCCTTTACCGAGGTGTACAACGCGATAATTCCTCCAGTTGGATGTGATCAGTTGGGCCATTTTCTCCGGAAGACTGTTGGACAAGTCCACAATGACCCGGTTGCCGTTGAACAGGTTCACAACAGGAAAGGAATCAGCTTTGAGTTTAATCTGCCCCCCGGATTTCAAAGGAATAAAATGCTCGCCTGTACCGACCCACTCCTCACCCATAAGACAGAAAACCTCCATGAGGTGATGACCGAGGGCGGTCAGTTCTTCGGTGAGTTCCTCTTCACCAGGCTCAAAGGAGCCTTCCGGCCCGATGGGCAGCCTCACCACTTCCGGGGTATAGATGGGGATTCGTACCACCTGCCCCGGATGGATAATATCAACGTCCTGGATATTCGGATTCAGTCGGGCCAGGAGCTGGATATACTCGTCTGTGATTTTTTCCTGGGGCACGTGGAAGTTTTACTTGACAACTTTGACCAGGGCATCCCCTTTTTTCACCACATAATTTTCGACCTTCATATCCTTCAGGTCTTCAAGGGAGGCAGGGGTTGCAGGACCTTCCCGACCTAACCCCGGAGCAGGAGAAATGGTCAAGGGTATGACGATCTTATCCCCCGGGTAAATCAGGTCCAGGTTGGTAAGAGAGACGTTCAACCGTTTGAGGACCGTCAGGAGTTCGGGCAGATTGGTCTTTTCGAGCAGGCCCCGTTCCCTGAAAAGCTGCCATATGTGGTCTCCTTTTTTGACCACATAGGGCTCGATGAGCACTTTGTTGTTATCCAACCGGCGGATTTCTTTGTTCACTTCAGCAGTTTGCACCAGGGAGATGGAATAGGTCTCCTCGTCCGGATGGGCCGCGAAGAGGGAGCCCGCGCTGATGAAAAGGGCGGTCACGCAGAAAATGAGGCTGATTTGGATAGGCCGGTTTGACATTTTCCTAATTTATCGGATAATTGAATTTATTTTAGAAACTTAATCTAAATATTGTCAATCTTTTTCTAGCCCGAAAAACCCTTGACAGCTATGATAAAATATCGGGTTTAAAAATATCGTCTCTTTTTTGCCTTAAGCCTTTGACCTTGAGCCCTAATTCTACTACATATTGAGCGTAAAGAAAAATGGTTATACAGTATGTGGTATTTATACTTTACAAAGCGCCTGGAATTTGCTAGAAATTCAAGAGCACGGCAATTTCGTTACCACCTCTGTGGGGGGAGGTTTTCATGAAGATAAAGAAAGTCCGCTTACTCGGGTTCAAGTCCTTTCTGGAACGACTTGAAATCCCTTTTCCCGTGGGCATCAGTGCCATTGTCGGACCCAATGGCTGTGGAAAGAGCAACATCGTGGATGCTATCCGGTGGGCCATGGGGGAGCAGAGCGCCAAACTCCTGAGAGGGCGTAACATGGAAGATGTCATCTTCAACGGCTCAGACAGCCACAAGCCCCTCGGCATGGCGGAAGTGTCGATCCTGTTCGAGAACGGCGACGGCTCTTTGCCCGGGCAGTTCGCCGAAGAGAGCGAAATATCCATCACGAGACGACTGTACCGCTCCGGGGAAAGCGAATACCTCATCAACAACGTGGGCTGCAGGCTCAGGGACATCCAGGAAATCTTCATGGACACGGGGCTCGGCAACAGGGCCTACTCCATCATCGGCCAGGGGCAGATCGGCAGCATTGTGGAGCAGAAACCTGATGACACCAGGGCCATGCTGGAAGAGGCGGCCGGAGTCACCAAGTACAAAAAGAAGGTGGAAGAGTCCCAGCGTAAGATAGAGCTCACAAAGCAAAATCTCCAGAGGGTCGAAGACATCCTGGGTGAAGTGCAGAGGCAGATGCGGTCCTTCAAGAGACAGGCTGCGAAAGCGAGGCGCTACAAAGCGATAGGCCAGGAGATCCAGCGATTGGAGTTGATGTTGCACTCAAACAGCTACCACGAGCTGAAGGAGGAATCGAAAAACCAGAAGAAATCCACCGAGGATCTTCTGCAGGAAGAGATCGCCGGGTCCGCCGCGTATTCCAGGGTTCAATCCAACTTGGAAGCCATGAACCTTGAACTTGAGGAAAAAGACAAAGAGCTTGCCGGCCTTCGGGACACCTACCTGCGAGCCAAGGAGAGGGTGAGCAAAAAGGAATCCATGGTGGAATCCCTGAGGACGGAGCAGAGAATGCAGGTGGAGCTCGAAAAGCGGCTCCTCAAGGAAAAAGAGGATTTGGGCCGACGTCTCGAGGAACTGGAAAAGGAGAAGGGGGAACTTCTCCGGAATATCGATGCCCTTGGGGATCGTTCGTCAAAACTTGAAGATGACATGGAGCTCGTAGAGGCCAGGGTTAAAAGCCGAAGCAGCTCGCTGAAGGATGTCAAAAGCGCCTATGAAGAGGCGAGAGACAGGGTCAGCTCCGGCATGTCTAAAGAAATGAGCCTGACACAAGAGTCAGGCTACTTGAGCGAGAGAATCGGAGAAATTACGGACAGCCGGTCCAGGCTCGAAAAAGAAAAGGAAGAGGTGGGGCTTAAGATGGAGAACCTCTCCCGCGCCTCGGAACGGGACGGCCAGGTCAGGCAGGCACTGGCGCAGAAACTCGACGAGATTGGTGAAGACATCTCCCGGGAAAAGCAGGCTGCTGAAGCGATGGATCAAAAAAAGACGGATCTGGAGCGGGATCTCAAAACGGCTGAAGCTGAGCTCAACCGGGATCAGTCGCGTTTGGCAACCCTTCGGTCTCTGACGGATAATTTCGAGGGGTACAAGATTGGTGTCCGGACCATCATGAAAGCGGATGATCTGGAAGCCCGGCGGGCCGGCCGAATCATGGGATTGGTGGCGGACCTCATTCAGGTGGACCCCAAGTACGAGCAGGCCGTGGAAGCTGTTTTAGCGGATAAACTTCAGTATATCATTGTGGAAACCCAAAAGGACGGCAAAGAGGCGGTGGATTACCTGAAGCTCCGCGCCAAGGGAAGAAGCAGTTTTGTTCCCCTCCGTGATTTGAACGGCGCCAACGACAAAGGCGGTGAGAACGGCTTTACCCTGTTAAGCGAGCTTGTGACCGTACCCGATTCTTACAGACCTCTGATCAATGTTCTCTTAGGCAATGCCGCCTTGGTCGAAGATCTGAACCAGGCCATTGAAGCGTGGGCACACAACGGCAAGAATCATTGCCTGGTCACCCCTGAGGGGGATATGGTTGACGGAAGCGGGATCATCAGCGGCGGGAAGCTTTCCCAGGGCTCTTACGGCATTCTTGCCAGAAAGAGGGAGATGCGGCAACTGGAGGAAAGGGTCAACCAATGGACGAGGCGACTGGAAGGGCTTGAAAGCCAGATGGCGGCCCTGGTCGAGGAAAGGGAAAAGAAAGAATCCTTGTTGCAAGAACTTCAGGACGAAAGGCTCGACTGTCAGGACAAAATCAATGACTTGGATAAGCGGGGTTTCCAGCTCAGTCACGAGCTGGACCAACTGGAGAGGCTTACCAGCCGTATCTCAGAGGAACTGGAGCAAAAGGGCAGGGAGCAAAACAGACATCGAGAAGCCCTGAGCAGGATTGAATCGGAGCTGACAACGTGCAAGGAAAAGAGGAAGCAACAGGAGACCTACCTGCGTGAAAAGGAGCTGGAGCTCAAGGAGAGTGAGGAGGAGTTCGAGCAGTTCCGTAATGAGCTGGCAAAGGTGAAAATGGATCATAGCCTGGCCCGGGAGGAAAAAAGAGGCCTCATGAGGGAGGTCGAGCGGATCGACGATTTCGCCCAAGAAGCACAGGAGACATTCAAGAGAATAGAGGAAGAAATCTCGGGGGCCAAGGAACGATACAACCAGTACATGAAGCAAGAGGAATTGCTCCGTGGGGACTTGAAGTCCCTGTACGAGGCATTGGAGCAGGCTCAGGAAACGGTGAACCGGGCCGATTTGGCACGCAGCGAGTACAAAAACGAAATCCGGAAAGAGGAGACCAAGGGCGAAGGGCTCCGGGGCGAACTGGAAGGGCTCAGGGAGCAAATTCACAGGGCCAGGATGGAGCAGTCAGAACTGGGGTTCAAACTGGACAGCTTGGCAGAGATGATTCGAGAGAAATACAACCTCAGTTTGCCGGAGATCTACAAAGAGTACGTGCAGGAGGGGTTCCAGGCTCAAGAGGTCAAAGCAAAACTCGACCACCAGAAAACACTGCGAGAGAGGCTTGGAGAGGTCAACCTGACGGCCATCCAAGAACATGAGGCCTTGAAAGAAAGGTTCACCTTCATTACAGCCCAACGGCAAGATCTCCTCGAGTCCATCGATTCGCTCCACGAGGCGATTCGAAGAATCAACAGGACCTCTCTGGAGAAGTTCATGCAGACCTTCAAGGAGGTTGATCAAAAGCTGAAAACCGTCTTTCCCATACTTTTCAACGGGGGCACGGCAGGCTTGAGGCTCATCGATGAAACCAAGCCCCTGGAGAGCGGGGTGTTGGTGGAAGTCCGGCCTCCTGGAAAGCGACTGAGCCATATGGGGCTCCTCTCCGGAGGGGAAAAGGCGTTGGTGGCCATGGCCCTGCTTTTTGCCATCTATCTGATCAAGCCGAGTCCTTTCTGCCTTCTGGACGAAGTGGATGCGCCCCTGGATGAAGCGAATATCGACCGTTTCAACGAGCTACTCAAGGAGATCAGGAAATACTCCCAAATCAGCCTTGTGACGCACAACAGACGGTCCATGGAGATCGTGGACCGGCTTTACGGCGTCACCATGGAGAGAGAAGGGATATCCAAACTCGTGTCGGTTAATCTCGAGAACTTCGAAACACAGTAACCCCGCTTTTGTCCAGCTTCCCCAATTCCTGAGCTTGCGAAAATCCTACTCCTGCCCCCCTTTGCGAAGGGGGGTTGGGGGGATTTTGAAGTTGCCTTTGGGCCAATCCGCCCTATGATGTAAAAAGCCTAGCAAGGGAGGCGGGCATAGTGACCCGCCCTTCGCGTCAAACCCAGACGGGTTTGGCCGGGGATGGCCATTCCCCTCAAGGCGATATAACAAAACGGCCTTAAGCTAAAGGCGTAAGGCGCAAGGAAGTCTCAGCTCGATGCCGGACTTTCCGTGAGCC
>JARRRH010000145.1:0-7729 GCA_037380925.1 Deltaproteobacteria bacterium
TCCACCAGATGTGGAGGCTTTAGTGACAACTAAAGAATACGGAAGGTTTTCATGAAAGTAGCTTACCTGGATTGCTTCTCCGGAGTGAGCGGAGACATGTTTCTCGGCGCCCTCCTCGATGCCGGGCTGCCCTTTCCGGAACTGGAGAAGGCCCTTCAGTCCCTCCCCATCGAGGGGTATACCCTCCAAACGGTTCGGGAAGCAAAAAACCATCTCTTCGGAACCCGTTTCAAGGTCACGCTCGTCAAGGACAAGCAGGTCTCCCGAACCTTTGCAGGCATCAAAGAGATCATCCGGGCAAGCCGTTTGAGTGCGCCGGTGAAGGCGAAAAGCATTGAGATCTTCGAGAGCCTGGCTGTTGAAGAAGGGAAGATTCACCGCTGCCCCCCTGAAGACGTCCATTTTCACGAGGTCGGAGCCGCCGATTCCATCATCGATATCGTGGGAACGGTTTTCGGCATCGACCACTTGGGCGTGGGAATCCTGTGCGCCTCTTCTGTTCCACTGGGCTCCGGATTTGCCGAAACCCGCCACGGAAGAATACCGATTCCTGCGCCGGCCACGGTGGCGCTCTTGAAAGGGGTGCCGGTTTACGATTCGGGGCTCAAACAGGAGTTGGTCACCCCAACCGGCGCAGCGCTCCTCAAGGGCTTGGTGAGCGCCTTCGGATCCATGCCCCCCATGGTGGTGGAGACGGTCGGATACGGGGTGGGGACCCGAAACCTGGGGGACAGACCCAACCTCTTGCGAATCATGGTGGGCCGCGAACAGTCTGAGACACAAACCGATACTGTGGTCATTCTGGAGGCCAATCTAGACGACACCAATCCGGAATGGTTAGGCTTTCTCATGGATCGTCTCTTTGGTGCCGGGGCTCTGGACGTGGTCTTCTGTCCTATCCAGATGAAAAAGAACCGGCCCGGAGTCCTCATCCAGGTGGTGGGAAAACCCCACCAGCAAGACACCTTCACGGAGATTCTCTTCAAAGAAAGTTCGACCCTGGGGGTCCGTTTTCGTTACAGCCAGAGAAAACTCCTGAACCGCTCTTTCCTCGAGCTTGAAAGCCCCTGGGGCAAAATAAAGGCCAAGAAGGTTCTGCAGCCCGATGGATCTATTGAAATCATGCCCGAGTATGAGGCCTGCCGAAAAATAGCAGAAGAAAAGGGCCTGCCATTAAAGGAGGTCTATCGCTGGGTGATCAAAAACAGTGCCTAAAGTGGCTTTGTGCGACGTAGCACAAATAGAGATGCCCATTCTTGCGTTGTGATTGTTCTTACCCTTACGCCTCAAGCCTCACGCCTTGAGCCACAACGGTATTTTGCTTGATGTCTGACCGCCGTTCTGCTAGGTTAACGTTCCGAGAATCATTCGGAAAAGCTGGGTTTTTCGGAAAAATCGCCCTGATTTTGTCCGTATGGTTTGGTGCCGGTCTGCTGCCTGTGGCGCCGGGAACCTGGGGGGCCCTTTTCGGACTTCCCCTGGTATTTGTCGTGAATCGCCTGCCCGTTTTCTGCGCCGGCCCTTTCCTTTTGCTCTTTGCGGTCTTGGCGATTTGGTCCTCCCATTCGTGCTGGAAATTGTTGCCGGGAGACGACCCTTCCGAGGTTGTCATCGACGAAGTGGCCGGCATTCTGCTGGCCTTCTTTCTCCTGCCCCTATCGGGAGTCAGTTTGCTCGCGGGGTTCCTTCTGTTCCGGTTGTTCGACATTTTTAAGCCCTTTCCCATTGGGACCCTTCAGAGACTGCGAGGCGGCTTCGGAATTGTCTCAGATGACCTTGTGGCAGGGCTTTACGCCCATTTTGGTTTGAGGCTGATCCTAATAACCATCGGCAATGAACTCATTTCCGGGAGGACCCTGGACCTGAACGCGTGGTATGCCGCTGGAAGGCTCACCGCCTCCGGGCTCGTGGTCACCCGGATCACCACAGTGGGAGATAGTCCGGAAAAGCTTTCCAAAGCTTTGAGGGAGGCGCTGACACACTCCAAATTTGTGGTCATCACAGGGGGGCTTGGCTCAACGGAAGATGACATCACCAATGAGATCGTGGCCGACACCTTGAACCGGCCTTTGTGCTTGGACAAGGAGATGTTTGAACAGATCAAGGACTACGTGGAGGCGCGGGGCATCGAAATGTCGCCGTCTCTGGAAAAAATGGCTTGGATGCCGAGGGATGCCAGAGTGCTCAACCCTGAAGGGAACGTGTGCGGCTTCTCCCTCATAGAGGGCTCCGTGCGGCTCTATTTTCTGCCGGGAGTTCCGGATCAGATGCGCTACCTCATGGACCAGTTTGTGCTGCCCGACATCCTGAGCCACTCCAAAACCCAACCTGTTTTTCGACGCAGGCTGATCAAGATTTACGGGCTCAATGAGCCGGCGGTGGCCGAAATCCTCAAAAAGCTTCCCGAGAGGTCGGAAAAAATCATCCTTGGTTTTTACCCTCGCTTCCCTGAGAATCACATCACCCTGAGCCTGAGAGGACATGACGAACCCACGGTAACCCGGGAATTGGACGCCACAGAAAAGGAGATCCGCAACCTGGTCGGTGCCTATGTTTTTGCTTCCGGAAATGAGTCTATGGAAGGGATCGTGGGCGATATGCTCAAAAAAAGGGGAATGACCCTTTCTGCGGCCGAGTCCTGTACAGGCGGACTCATTGGGAACCTGCTCACCAACGTGCCCGGCAGCTCCACTTACTTTCAGGGAGGTGTGGTCGTTTACAGCAATCGATCCAAGGTGGATCTCCTCAGTGTGTCCGGCCAGGTGATCGAGAGACTAGGGGCCGTGAGCGATCCGGTTGTCCGCCAAATGGCTGAGGGCGTCAGGGAACGTTTCAAAACCGATTTGGGCGTTGCGGTGACCGGCATTGCAGGCCCCGAGGGGGGCAGCCTTGAAAAGCCCGTCGGCACGGTCTATATCGGCTTGGCTGCCGAAGAGAAAACCGTGTCCAGAAAGTACCGGTTCTGGGGCACCCGCAAGCAGGTGAAGTTAAACACCGCTGTCATGGCCCTGGACTGGGTCAGAAGGTATCTTCATGGGGATTCGTTCCTTCCTGGCTTTTGAGCTGCCAGGGGATATTAGAAGCGTCGTGGATCGGGTTGCCGGGGAGGTGAGGCGATCCAGCCTGGATGTGCGGTGGGTCAAGGCGGAGAACATTCACATCACCGTGATTTTTCTGGGCAGCGTCAATACGCAAGACCTGGAGGGCATAAAAAAAGGGGCGGAGGAAATCTGCCTCCGCTACAGGCCTTTTGACATAGCTCTCGCCGGTGTGGGATGTTTTCCCAACACCCGCAACCCGAGGGTGGTATGGCTCGGCGTGGAAGGCGATCTTGACAGAATGGCCCCTTTCCGGGACGATCTCCAGGAAAAGCTGGTCCCCTTCGGCATCAAGGGGGAGAAAAGACCTTTCAGACCCCACTTGACTCTCGGCAGGTTCAAGAAACAGGGCAAATCCGACGGCAGGCTTCTCGAAATCCTGTCAAAGTACAAGGAGTTGACAAGTCCCGTCTGTTCCCTTAATGAATTGGTGTTGTTCAAGAGCGACCTGAAACCTGGTGGCGCTGTGTACACAAAAATGCTATCTTGGCCTTTGTCCGGTCAAAAATAAAGACGAACTGAATAGGAAACAACCCATTAGAAACGTTCAAAAGTGTTTGCATGGGCAACCATATCGGGAAAGGGCTGGCACCTTTTCTTCTGTTCCGAGGCTCCCGGCCTGGCCTTTTCAGCGACTTATCCATGGGGGAGTTTTGCCCCCTCCGCATTCCCGGTCCTCACCAATGGACGCAGGAGAAAAATCCAAAACATCTGCCGAGGCGTTAGTGAGGACCGGGCTGCGGCTTCCCCCACAGATAAGTCACGAAAAGGACAGCGGCCTCCCACCAGTCACTTCAGAAAAGGCCCCAGCCCTTTCCTTTCTCGAGCTTCGTGTCGGAGATCAGGTCATGAGGTCATGCAAACACCTTTGAACGGCAACAACCTATTGCAAATGACCAGTGACAAATGACCAATGACAAACGATTAGGGGTGAAGCCATGGCAAGTCAGACAGACAAAGACAGAGCGGTAGAGCAGGCCATCTCCCAGATCGAGCGGCAATTCGGGCGGGGCTCCATCATAAAGATGGACGAAGACAGGGTGGTGGACATTCCCGCCATTTCCACCGCCTCGCTCGCATTGGATTTGGCGCTGGGTATCGGCGGCGTTCCCAGGGGAAGGGTCGTGGAAATATACGGACCTGAATCTTCCGGTAAGACCACCCTAGCCCTCCATATTGCGGCCGAGGCCCAAGCCCAGGGAGGCATGGTCGCCTTCATAGACGCGGAGCACGCTTTGGATGTGTCCTATGCCCGCCGGCTCGGCGTGGACGTGGACAGCCTTCTCGTCTCCCAGCCCGACACAGGAGAGCAGGCTCTGGACATCGCGGAGATCCTGGTCCGGAGCGGCGCTATCGACGTGCTGATCATTGATTCCGTGGCCGCCCTTGTGCCCCGAGCCGAAATCGAAGGAGAAATGGGGGACCAACACGTGGGCCTTCAGGCAAGGCTCATGTCCCAGGCATTGAGAAAACTCACGGCCACCATCAGTAAATCCAGAACCTGTGTCATCTTTATTAACCAAATTCGGATGAAGATCGGTGTCATGTTCGGGAGCCCCGAGACCACAACAGGCGGCAACGCACTCAAGTTCTACGCGACCCAGCGACTGGACATACGCCGAATCGGGGCCCTCAAGGAAGGGGATCAGGTGGTGGGGAACAGAACGCGGGTCAAGGTGGTCAAAAACAAAATTGCGCCGCCCTTTAAGGAAGCGGAGTTCGATATTATTTACGGTACGGGCATTTCCAAAGAGGGGGACATTTTGGACTTGGGGGTCTCTTTGGGCATCGTTGAAAAAAGCGGCGCTTGGTACTCCTACAACGGCGAGAGGATGGGTCAGGGAAGAGAGAATGTGAAAAGGTTCCTGGCCGAAAATTCGGATATCCGGGACCAGGTGGCCGATCTCGTGAAAGAGAAGACAGGACTCAAAAAGATCAAGCAGGAGACCGAAAAGCAGGCGCCCGAAGAATCGCAAAAGATAAAGAAGTGAAGAGGTTAAAGTCGTTTCAATGGATTTTAGAGAAATCAGGCAGGTTTTTTTGGATTTTTTTGCAACTCGGGATCATGAAATCGTCTCCAGTGCATCTCTGATACCCCGTGACGATCCCAGCCTTCTTTTCACCAACGCGGGGATGGTGCAATTCAAGAGCCTCTTCTTGGGAGAAGAGTCGCGCAGCTACACCCGGGCCGCCACGTCCCAAAAATGCGTGCGAGCCGGTGGCAAGCACAATGACCTGGAAAATGTGGGCTACACGGCCAGGCACCACACCTTTTTCGAGATGCTCGGGAACTTCTCCTTCGGGGACTACTTCAAGGTGGAGGCCATTCAATGGGCCTGGGAGCTTCTCACACAGGCCTATAGTCTCCCGGAAGAGAAACTGATCGCATCGGTGTACAAAGATGACGACGAGGCTTACAGAATCTGGCAAAAAGAGATCGGTCTCCCGGCCGAGCGGATCTTCCGGCTGGGTGAGAAAGACAATTTCTGGGCCATGGGAGATACCGGGCCCTGCGGGCCCTGCTCCGAGATTCTGCTGGATCAGGGAGAAGCCTTGGGTTGCGGAAAGCCGGACTGCGGGCCGGAATGCGACTGCGATCGATACCTGGAAATCTGGAACCTTGTCTTTACCCAGTATGATCGGGACTCTACAGGAAAACTGACCCCCCTTCCAAAAACCAACATTGATACCGGCATGGGTCTCGAGAGGCTTGCAGCTGTGGTGCAGGGCGTCACCTCCAATTACGATACGGACATTTTTACCGGCATTATTCACCGGATCGAGGAGATCGCCGGGAAAAGCTACGGGGGGGATCAGAAACAGGATATTTCCTTCCGCGTCATTGCTGACCATGCCCGTGCTGCTGCCTTCCTCATCGGAGATGGAATCCTGCCTTCCAACGAAGGCCGAGGTTACGTTCTGAGGCGAATCATGCGGCGGGCCATTCGTTTCGGCCAGGTTCTCGGCATCAGTGACCCCTTTCTCCACATCGTGGCAAGCAAAGTAATTGACGTCATGGGCCCGGATTACAGCGAACTGGTCACAGGGAGGACTTTTATCGAGAAAATCATCCTGAACGAGGAAAAGCGATTTGCCGATACCCTGCACTTCGGCCTGAAGCTGCTCACCGACAATGTGGAACAAACCAAGACCAGTGGAAATGATACCATTTCCGGCGCCGTGGCGTTCAAGCTTTACGACACCTATGGACTGTCCCTGGATATTGTGCAGGATGTGGCCAAGGAAGAGGGCCTCCTTGTGGACGTGAACGGCTATGAGGAGGCCATGGCCAGGCAGAGAAGCCAGTCTCAGGAGTCGTGGAAAGGAAGCGGCGAGGAGGAAATCCCGGAAGCCTATCGGCAGCTGACCTCCAGGGGTTTCACGACCACCTTCGTCGGCTACGACACCCTGACTTCCCGGTCAGAGGTGCTGGCCATCTTCAGAAACGGCGAGGAAATCGCTTCCGCACAGGCGGGTAACAAGGTAGAGGTCCTTCTCAACCCCACCCCTTTTTACGGAGAAGCGGGGGGACAGGTCGGCGACCGGGGCTGGCTGATCCGTGACGGCATGAGGGTGGAGGTCACCAACACCCTCAAGTTCGGCGACAACCTGATTGTTCATCGCGGAAACATTCAGGAAGGCACCCTGTCTTCGGGAGATACCATCGAAGCGATTGTAAACGAAGAAGCACGCAGGGCCACTGCACTGAATCACACGGCAACCCACCTTCTCCATACCGCGTTGAGGGAAATCCTGGGTCCCCATGTGAAGCAGGCAGGCTCCTATGTGGCCCCGGATCGATTTCGTTTCGACTTCAGCCACTTCACCCAGGTGGATCAGGAAACGCTCAGGGAGGTGGAGCGCCTCGTGAACAGCTATATCCGCGACAACCTTCCCCTTTCCACAAAGGTGCTCTCCCGAGACGAAGCCATGAAAACGGGCGCCATGGCTATCTTTGAAGAACGCTATGGCGAGAAAGTCCGCCTTGTCAGCATAGGAGACGGCATCAGCATGGAGTTGTGCGGCGGGACCCACACCGCCAGAACCGGAGACATCGGCTTTTTTAAGATCGTAAGCGAGAGTGCGGTGGGTGCCAATGTCCGACGGATCGAGGCCATGACCGGCAAGGCTGCGGTCGAGTATGCGCAACACCAGGACGAGGACTTGAAAACCGTGGCCGGACTTTTGAAAACCGCACCTGATCAAGTACGGGAAAGGGCTGAAAGGCTGTTAAAGGAAAGCCGAGAGAAAGAAAAGGAAATGGAATCCCTCCGGGCCAGACTCCTGACAAGCCGGTCCGTCGATCTTCTGCAAGGGATAACGGAGATCAACGGGGTCAAAACCCTGGTCAGGCAAGTGAGCGCCCATTCTCCCAAGGAGCTTCGAGATTACGGCGATCGCATCAAGGACAAGCTCCAATCCGGCGTTGTTCTTCTTGGGGCCGACAGAGACGGGAAAGCCATGCTTCTGTGCATGGTCACCAACGACCTTGTGGATCGATTCAAGGCCGGACAAATCGTAAGCCGCTTGTCGGAGATTGTGGGTGGAAAGGGAGGAGGCCGTCCTGACATGGCCCAAGGAGGTGGGAGCCGGCCTGAAAAACTGGGTGCCGCCTTTGAAGCATTCCAGGA
>JARRRH010000146.1:0-5979 GCA_037380925.1 Deltaproteobacteria bacterium
GTAATCGGCCGTAAGACCAAAGAGATCTACGGCGATGATTCCTTTAGATGTCAATGGGGCATCTTTGGTGCGGGGCAATGGGTATTCTGCTGAACCCTTTTGGAGGGCCGCAACGGCCTTTTCCAGGTGCTTGGGATCCACGTTGAAGGTCTTTGGGTCGATGTCCACAAAGACCGGTGTGGCTCCTAGCAGACTGACGACTTCCGCTGTGGCGATGAAAGTGAAGGGCGAAGTCAATATGGCATCACCTGGACCCACCTCGCAGGCCATAAGGGCCAGTAATAGGGCATCGGTACCTGAAGAGCAGGCAATAGCGTGTTCGACGCCGACAAAATCCCCAAGTCTTTCCTCAAGCTCTTTAATCTCCGGACCCATGATGTACTTGCCGTGGGCAAGAACACCTTGAATGTTCGCCTGGATCTTGTCTCGAATGAGATCTTGCTGTGCAGCCAAATCAATAAATTGCATAGTCTATTTCTCCATGAATTCTGGTACCCATTAAATGCTTACTAATAAATCCCTCCCGTCCTCCCTTTGCGAAAGGGAGGAGTGAGTGCCAAAAAGAGAAGGCATTCAGGTACAAAAACTAACGGGTACTAATCAAAGTGATCTGATTTTCCTTTTTTTGGTACTTCAGGCCACAGGCGTCACAAACGGCATTTCCTTTCTTATCCAAGTGAAGGCGGATGCCGCATTGGCACATCCAGCCTTTGATCTTGGCCGGATTCCCGGCCATGAGAGCGTAGTCGGGGACGTCCTCTAGAACAACGGCGCCGGCGCCCACAAAGGCAAATTTGCCTATGGTGTGGCCGCACACAATGGTCGAATTGGCTCCCAGGGTGGCTGCTTCCCTGACCAGGGTCGGCCGAATTTCATCTTTTCGAGGAATATAACTCCTGGGATTATATACATTGGTAAAGACCATGGAGGGCCCGCAAAAAACGCCGTCCTCCAAAGTGACCCCTGGGTAAACAGAGACATTGTTCTGGATCTTGACTTTGTTCCCTATGGTGACGTCCGGACCGATCATGACATTCTGACCAATGTTACAATCCTTTCCCACTCTGCTTCCCTTGATCACATGCGAGAAATGCCAGATTCTTGTCCCCTGTCCTATCTCGCAGCCCGGATCCACAACCGCCGTCTCATGGACAAAAAAGTCAGGAGGCTTTGGTTCGACTGCTTCCTTGCTGATAGAGACAGCTTTCCCATCTTGTTCCAGGGACCTCTGGCACGCCTCGAGAACCCTTAGAACTCTCAAGGCCTCTTCACCGTCGGTTTTCGGCTTCAGACTCTGCACAATGCAATCAATAAAGTGCCGGCAGTCCTCCTTGAGAGGTTCCTTCTTCTCAATGGGAACCTTTTCCGCCTCTTTCTTGTTGGGAACAGGGACATGGTTCTTCCACTCTATTCTGTGAGGATAAAGGAGAAGCTTGTCCTCGGGCTCCACATCATTGAAAAGGGCCATCTTCCTGTCCCCTACTACCACAAGGCGCTGCTCCTTGTAAGGATGAAGCCAACTCACAAAAATATGGGCTCTTATTCCCGACGGAAAGGACAGATTGCTGAGGGTCACGTCTGCCACCTTTTGATGCAAATAGTTGGCACCGGTGCTCGTTACCGTTTCAGGCATCTCTCCTGCCAAGGATAGAATCACGGAGATGTCGTGCGGAGCAAAGCTCCAAAGAATGTTCTCCTCTCTTCTGATCTTTCCCAGGTTTAACCGGTTGGAATACACATACTGGACCTTGCCCAGTTCCCCATCGGAAACGAGCTGCTTTAGGCGGGTTACGGCCGGGTGGTATTGCAAAAGATGGCCTACCATGAGAATCTTTTTTCTCTGTTCCGCCAGTTCACAAAGATCAACACCCTCACTCTCATGGAGAGCCAAAGGCTTCTCTACAAAAACCTCTTTGTCTGCCAGGAGTCCCTCCTTCACCATTCGGTAGTGCATTTCAGCAGGGCTAGCGACGGCTATGGCATTAATGGCCGGATCTTCCAGTACGGCCTGAAATGAATCGGTCGTGAAAGCATGGGGAAAGTCTTTTGAAAACTCGTCCAGGACATCTTTTCTGTTATCGCAGATGGCTGCCAGCACGCCCAAGGCATCGAAATTCCGGATGAGATTTTTGCCCCAGTATCCGGCACCCACAACAGCCACTTTCACATCATTTTCCATTGTCTTACCTATTCCTTGAAATAGTCGATCACACTCTGGATCATGGCTTCCAGGTCGTACTTGGGCTTGAAGCCGACGAGGTTGTGTATCTTTTCAATGTTGGGGCATCGTCTCTGCATATCTTCAAAACCCGGACCATAGGCTTTTTCGTAGGGAATGTGTTCGATCTCTGAATGACTCCCCGTCATCTCCTTGACCTTTTGAGCCAGCTCATTAATACTCACTTCCTTGTCGTTGCCGATATTGAAAACGTCCCCTTCTGCTGCCGGCTCTTCCATCAGTTTGGTCAATGCATCGACGACATCCAGCACATGGGTAAAGCTCCGTGTCTGCGTCCCATCCCCGTACACGAAAATCGGCTTTCCCAGAAGGGCGCTCTGCACAAAATTCGGCAAAACCATCCCATATTGACCGGTCTGCCGGGGGCCCACCGTGTTGAACAGGCGGCCGACCACGACCGGCAACTTCTTTTCATCAAAATAGGCCAGAGCCAAAAACTCATCCAGGGTCTTGGAACAGGCATAGGCCCAGCGACGTTTCTTCACCGAACCCATCACCCGGTTGTTATCTTCCGAAAGGCTGTGCTCCAGGTGGTTTCCGTAAACTTCCGACGTGGACGCGATGAACACTTTTTTCTTAAAGCGGTTGGCCAGTCTCAGCACGACTTCCGTGCCTTTCACGTTCGTGTCCAAGGTTTCCACAGGGTGGTCCATAATGTTCCTCACACCCACGGCTGCACCAAGATGGTAAATGTGGTCCACCTTGAAGACGAGCTCGTTCATCACGGATTCATTCAAAATGGTATCCACAACCAGATGAAACTTCTTGTTGTTTTGAACCCTAGCCACGTTTTCCAGTTTGCCGGTCCATAGGTTATCGATAACAAATGCCTCGTGTCCCAATTCCAGCAATTTCTCCGCCAAATGGGACCCAATAAAGCCCGCACCACCTGTAATCAACGCTCGCATCGCTTCCCTCGCTTGCTTCGCTTGATAAAATTGCTCCGCAATTTTATAAAACGCGGCTTCGCCGCTTTATCTGTTGCATTGATGAAATCCTGACAAAGTCAGGGTTTTATAAAACGCGACTTCGTCGCTCTATCCCTTCGCTTGATAACATTGCTTTGCAATTTTATAGATCGCGGCCTTGCCGCTCTGTTGCTCCGCTCCATGAAACCTTCAGACCTTAAGATTTTATAGAACGCGACTCCGCTGCTCCCCCGCTTCCCATTCACAATCGAGCACCTCTCTAATTTTTTCAGCGGAGATTCTTCCAAGGCCTTCAACTTGCATTAACTCCTCAACAGTGGCATTCATCACACTTGACACAGAACCAAAATGAACCAATAATCTCTTAGCAACCGTTGGACCAACCTTGGGAAGACCCTGCAAAAGAAAGAGCTGCCTTGACTTTAATCTCTTGGGTCGATAGCCGCCTCGCAATGGCACAACATCCATGCAAGCTTGTTCTTGTCTGCCGACCATCAGAAATATGTCCCGTGTATCCTGTTTAGATCGAGAAAATACGACAGGAATATACCAAATGGCTTGAGTGGATATAAGAGCTCCTTTAATGGCCTCATGATCAAATGCAAGTTCTGTCTTGAAAGGATTACCTTCAATGACAAGGATCGGATTAATACAGTATCTTCTCAAGTTGGATAATTGGTTGAACAGCCTTCCATCGATTATGGAAATAAGGAAATCCCTAGCCGTCTTTCGCTCAATTGTGATTGAATTATTGATCAGGTAATCGCCGTAGGATATTTTCTTGATCTCTATTTCAACGTCTTCCTTTTTCAGCAACTCAATGAGACCGGATGGTTTCTCACGGTAATCTACGCTAATCTTCAATGAAATTTTGGGCTCCCTCAAAATTTCATAGAGCGGCTCCGCCGCGTCGTATAAAATCTTGACTGTGTCAGGATTTTATGAAGCGCAGCGGCATAGCTCCGCCCCTTGGATTACAACACCAGAGCAGCTCTAACTAGTTATGATTATTTGTAAAATTACGTATTTTCTTTTCTATGGAGGGGCAAAGCCCCATTGTATAAAATCTTGACGAAGTCAGGATTTTATGACGGAGTCAAGATTTTATTTTCTCGAGTGCCCAGTCCTCTATTTCCACAGCCACAGAGCGATGAAGGAGTTCAATGCTCACCGCTACTTTCCGGGACTGGCCCTTGTGGCGCAGGTAGAAGCCCACCAAACCTTTCAAAGGTCCCTCCATGATCATGACCCTGTCCCCGCGACTCATATAGGCGCGGTTCTGCACAGTCCGATCCGTCCCGTCCAGAATCATGAGAGAAGCAATCTCCTCCTCGTTGGCCGGAACCGGTTTGCCCTCGAACCCTATCATCCGAACCACGCCGGTTGTTTTGATGATGTCCCAATAGATTTCCGGAGTCATGTCGAAATGGACGAAGATATAGCCCGGCAAGAGGGGAACAAGGATTTTCTTTCTCCTATCCTTTCTGCGACTCATGACCTGGACTCTAGGGAGGAACGCTTCAACCGATTTTCCAGAGATGCCGTCGTAGACCTTTTGCTCAAAGCGGCTTCTGGTGTGAACAGCATACCATCTCAGGTTGTCATCCATCATATGGAGGCTATCCTGTCCCGTGCAATGCCTGCTTTTCCAAGCTTCTCTATGGCTTTTTCGGTCTCCTCGAGGCGCGTCAAAAGGATCATGTCCCAGTTCAGGTCTTTTATGCTCTCAGAGCTCCGTATGGAGTTGCCGAAAAAGTTCTTGCCTTTTCTGTCGTCATCGATGATGCCTACCAGTTTAAGATTGGTGAGTTGAAGATAAAGATAGGCCAGTTCAGCAACCTCGCCCGCTCCATAAAAGAGGACCGACTGGATCTCTTTTGCTTCCATTTCTTTATATTTGTCTAGGAGAAGCTCTTTGACGTCTGTGTAAAAGTTGACCGAATATCGGAGAAACTGGGCGGTGAGTTTGCTCTTTCTGGCAAGACCTTCGGGGGTAAGAAAATATTTCAATCTGTTTCTGGGCATGGTCTTGACCTTGAAGTAGCCCTTGTTGACCAGTCTCTTCAGAAAGGTGTTGACCAGCCCCAGTGAGATATTAAGACGCTTGGAAAGCTCCCGTTGGCTGGATGAACCGTCCCGGTCAATTTCACCCATAAGACGGAGGATATGGAGATCTTCCTTATGCATGTAAAGTGGCTTAAGGCCTAAGGCGTGAGGCAAAAAAAGAAAGGGAGCACCATACTCTGTGCTCTGCGCCTCAGGCTTGTTTCCTTGGGCCTACTCTAGAAAATGGCTTAAACAAAAAAATGCATTCCGTAATAAAGTGGCTTGTAAGGGTGCGTTGCGCGTTCAAATTTTGAACGTGTCTTAGTGTTCAATATTTGAACGTTGATGTCAAGCTATATTTGCTGATTTTTTAATAATCTTATAGCATTATAAGAATATCGGGACCTTCTGCTCGAAACGGTACTTGCGGAGGTTTAATGAATTTGAGGAAATACCAGAGACTTGAGAATAACAAACTTAGACATTAATAAATTAATTAAAAATGCGGTCTTAATGTATTATAAGTCTAAGTAAGATAAATATAGGCAAATCAGAATTATGACATCAAAACCAGATATATCCTTGAGGGAGTCTTCCAAATGACAAGAACAAATCGCATACTGCTCTGCGTGGGAATAATGGCGGTCGATCTTCTTATCTTTTTTGTGCCCCTTACAGCACTATTCCTTTGTTATATATTGCTTTTTAACCCTCCCTGGTTCAGAGAATTCCTAAACACCCTTGATCAAGCGCCCAGTGATAGTT
>JARRRH010000147.1:0-7977 GCA_037380925.1 Deltaproteobacteria bacterium
CTTCGCCCTGAGGGCTTCGCCGGCCCAACGAGGGCCGACGGCAGAGGGCAGAGCTTAGGGCCGAAGGGGATCAGGGAGAGAGGACAAGCTCAGGCCGTCATTTTGAGATAAAGGGTAACCAGGGCGAGGTAGATGAGAAGGCTGAAAATATCGTTTGAGGTTGTTACGAAAGGTCCTGTTGCCAGCGCGGGATCGACTTTCAGCCTCTTGAGAGCCAGGGGCACGGCTGCACCGATGAGGCCTGAGTTGATGACAATCGCCACGAGGGAGAAGGAGATAACAGCTCCCAGGAAAAAATCCGAAAGCCAGTAACCGACAATGGCCCCCAGCATGAGGCCGCATACGAGGCCGTTCACGAAAGCCACCTTGAGTTCAACCCAGATCCTTTTCCCAATGTTCATGAGACTGATGTCTCCTGTTGCCAGTCCCCTCACAGCCACGGTTGCAGCCTGGATTCCCGTGTTTCCCCCCAAGGCCATAATCACAGGAAAGAAAAAAGACAAGGCAATGATTTTTTCCAGCGAAGACTCGAACTGGTCGATGACAACAGCCGCGACAATGCCCCCGAACAACCCGGCCATCAGCCAAGGCAAACGGGCCCGGGAGATTTTTATAGCGGAATCCTCGGCAACTTCCTGCCGAATCACACCGGCCATCAAGGCCATGTCCTCATCCGCCTCTTCTTCAATGACGTCGATGATGTCGTCATGGGTGATACGCCCCACCAGGCGTTGCTTCTCGTCAACCACGGGAACAGCAACCAGGTCGTACTTCTTTACCAAATGGGCGACCTCCTCCTGGTCTCTATAAACATAGGTGGAGATCACCTCAGGGTTCATGATGTCCCGGATCTTGCGCTCCGGAGGCTCAACGACCAGATCTTTCAAGGACACAACGCCCACGAGCCTTCGAAAATCGTCCACCACAAAGAGATAATAGACATTCTCCACCAGCAATTTCTTCAGCTCTATTGAAACGCCCGCTTCAACGGATTCGATGATCTCCTTGGCCCGCTCGGCCGGGAGATCACCTACGAGGTCCGCAGCATCGTCGGAATCAAGCTCCTGGACGATCTGACTGATCGCATCATTGTCCAGCTCACTGAGAATCCTCGATTGGACAGGGCTTTCCATCTCCAGCAGAACCTCTCCTGCCCCTTCCGGGTTCAAGAGATCCAGGATCCACAGACGTTCTTCATTATCAAGGTGCTCTACGAGGTCGGCCACGTCAGCGGGGCGCATAGCGTCGATCAGTGCTTTAAGAGACCGTTCTCTTTTATTCCTGATCGAGGCTTTGACTTCTTCGATCAGGGCTTCATTCAAGACTGGTGTTACGGCAGGCGCCACGGTTTCAGTTACTCCCCTCACATCTCCTTCACCTTGGAAAGGATGAACTGCTTCAGGTCTAAGGTTTCTTTGTTTTCAGGGCCGATCTCATGAATGGGCACTTCCGCTCGAGCCGCGCTTATATGTCCACCTGCAGAGCCCCATCTCCCGAAAAGCTTCTGCGCGGTCTTGCCGGCGTCTAGGCGAAATCCTGCGTTCCGAAAAATGACAATGAGTTTCTGCCCGTACACACCCGAGACAATGCACCATGTGGCTTCAGCCATCTTGAGAAAAAAGTCAGCGATAATGACCAAGATGTCCGGGTCATTGACCTTCCCCATGTGGATCACGGCCTTGTCCTTGACAAATACCAAATTTTCCAAAGCCATGCGCAGACTGTTGAGGGATTTCCTCGTCATCTCAGAGGATTCGATCTTCTTGATCATGTTGATGTTGGCGAAGGGATAGAGATACCGAAATGCGTTGATATCATTGGGAGCGGTGGGTCTCGCAAAATTATCCGTATCCGTCTTGATTCCATAAAACAGGGCTGTTGCAAGTCTGGGGGAAGGCTTGATCTTGGCCGCTCGAAGATATTCCGTCATAATCGTCGAGTTGGCGCCGTAATCCTCTTTGATGTCCACAAATCGTCCGACCGAGCCAGGAACAAGAGGGTGGTGGTCAACGATGATTCGGGCTGGGAATCCAAAATCGCGAATTTGGTGATATCGGCGCTGTTGAGCTTGCGGATGTGCTGCTGTTTAATCTTGAGGAGCTTTATGAGGGCAAGGTTGTCCGCCCTTTTGATGGTGTTGACATGATAGATCAGGGTCTTCTTTACCTTTCTCCAGAAAAACCTTTTGAGGGCCAGAGCGCTCGCCATCGCATCCGGGTCTGCATTGATAATAACGGCCAGGGTGTCTTCCGGCGAGACAACCTCGAAAAGCCGCTTGCATTTCTCGGTTGAGGACGTGGACTTTGGGAAAGGGTGTTCCATCACTGGGAGGGGTTTGACATCCGGCATAGCTTATTTCCAAGAGTAAACAGGCCACCCGATTTGGGCGACCTTTCCCGAGCGTTCAAATGGGCTTTTCAGCGAAGCCTCCCCGCGGCAAGCCGCGGGGCATTCTGGCGAAGGAGAGTAAACTCACCTCACTCATTCCGGGGCGCTGAAATCCTTCAGTCCGGCAATTTTCAGCCTTATGGGCACATTACTTCAAAAGGTTCTACAATTCAATGAGAAATCAGCCGTTGCCCTTTCCTTTACCAGGGCCAGATCCTTTCCAAATAATCCAGGCTCGGCCACAGGTCCTGCTCCCGGTGCGGCTCAAGAGTCACCATGGGCGGTGTTTCTCGAATGTTTTTTAATTGCTTGAAAAAGCTCTCAAAATCAATATTGCCCTGCCCCGGCGGCAGATGCTCGTCCCACGCCCCGGTGTTATCGTGAACATGGAGCTGGTCGATCCAAGGACCCATTGCAGCCACCCACTCCTCCAAAGGACGGCTCCCGAATGCGGCCTGATGTCCCGTGTCCAGGCAAAAGCCGACGCCCAAGGGAGCCAGCTTCTCGATGAGCGCTTTGATTTCCTCCGGACCCTGTTCGTAGACATTTTCAAGAACGAGGCGCCCCCCGAACTCCCCAACCCCCTCCGCCACCCAGCGCCACGTGTCCAGGCTGTTTTGAAACCAGCTTTCCCTCAAGTGGAAATAGCGCCTCTTATCGTAACCGGCGTGACACACCAGGTGCAGCGGCTTGAACAAAGCAGCCATGTCGAGACACTGCTCGAAACGACGGTGTGTGACGGCCCTGACCGCCGGATCCGGCGAGCCTGGAGCAAGGTCCATATAAGGGCCGTGAAACGTGATCCTGAGACGGCATTCATGGAGTTGTCGGGCGGTCGAAACCACGTCACGATGGGCGGCGTTATCCAGGGACAAGGCATCAAAGCCTATTTCGGGATTTATACGCCTCTCCATGACAAGAGGGAGATAATGATCGTGGAGATCCGCAAAGGGCACATTTACCTGAATTTTTTCCAACATGTCTCGCATGGACAAGTACCTCTCTTCTGTTTGACACCGTGTGATTGTTGCAGTATGTAAACAATCCGGGCCCTGAGGACCCTTTTTAGATCCCCCGAAGGGGCTTCTCCGTTTTTAAGCTGATGCACGAGTGTGCTAGAGTAATAGAATGATGGGGTCGAAGAAATGGATTTTGGCGAAGTCGCAGCGTATTAATGCCAAATGCCAAAATCCAAATGTCAAAGAAATGTCGAAATCCCAAATCCAAAAGCCAATAACTCGCTCCTTTTTGTCATTTGACATTGGGATTTGATTTGGCATTTGTGCTTTGACATTTTTAACCTGTGTCAGCGGTTGTTTTTCGCTTTGCCTCAGTACTCCAACACTCCAAAAAAACTTACTTGTGTTATTAGATGAAACGATCTCTTCTTTCTCCATTGTGCTCGGCCTTCGTTGTTCCCGGTCTGGGACAGATTCTCAATCAGGATTTCAAGAAAGGTTTGATCATCCTCGCTCTTGTTCTTGCCTTGTTCCTGGGTGGCGCAATAAAACTGGCCTTCATGTTGAGATCGATGATCAACCAGTCCGGGCCCAATTCATTCAATGCCCTGAGTTCCCTGTGGTACCTCATCTTTCCCTTTGTGATCATCTGGATCTATTCGGTATTCGATGCCTTTTGGATAGGAAGGAAACTGGACAGAGCCGTAAGGGGAGAGCTCCGATGAGGTCCTATGTTATCGACGAGGTGCAGCCGCCGGACATGGCAAAAGTCCGGGACTTCTTAAGGGACCACGCCATTCCATCGGAGCTGGGGGATATATTCTGGGTTCCCATACCTGACGATCTTCTCAATGAAAAACAGCATCAGCATCGTGAGTGCCGGCCCCACGTATCGGCCCTGGAGCTTGGCGATACCTGGGTGCGGATGGAGTGCTTCGTACGCAGCCTCAAAGGGATGAGATGCGAGTGCCAAGGATACTGCACACACCAACAAATCCTTTTCCTCATCAATTTTGCTCACGCTATGCTGGACGACCTCGGTATCAAAACGTGACACCGTTTAAGCCTTGAACAGAACTTTCCTGATCTCTTCCTTAATGGCCATGGATGCGTCCTGATTCCCAAAGAAGCCGACGCGAATACCGACTTCCGTCTCTTGGGAAGACAGGTACTCGATGGTAATGTGAACTTTCTTGTTGTCGGCCCGCTTGGCCACGATTTTGCCCGTTGTCAGGTCATGCTTTTTTTCCCTCACCTGCAAATCCATATTCTCTATGGCGCGCAAAGCTGCGTCCCAGGTTTCCATGTACGGCGCCTCGTAGACAACGGTCAAGGACCCCCTGTAGTACTTGTAGCCGGCGATACCGGCAGCTGAACCTGCACCGAAGTAAACAATGGGAGCAGCGCAACCCGCCAAAAAGAGCATCAGCCACACGCCTATCAGATAACGGCCTTTCTTCATGCCCAATCTCCTCGGTTTCTTGTTCTTTCGGACTTCCTTAATGAGCGCGATCCCCTCCGCACCTGTCTCACGCCGGCCCCGGAACAGAGCCTCGTTTTTCTCTCATACTGTGTGTGCCCTATCCTGTCAATGAAATACATTCAGTTTGACTTGGCAGGGTTTATCTGCTAAGCAAACAACCGTATCGAAGCTCGGAGGCTCGCTCAATGGACTACAAGCAAACCCTCAATTTGCCCAGAACGGACTTCCCCATGAAGGCCAATCTGGTGAAGAGAGAACCTGAAATGATCGAGAAATGGGATAGAGAAGAGCTCTATCACAGGATTCGACACGCATCTCAGGGCCGAAAGCGCTACATGCTTCACGACGGCCCCCCTTACGCAAACGGACATATCCATATGGGCACGGCCTTCAACAAAATACTGAAGGACATTATCATCAAATCCAGGCAAATGGCGGGTTTTGACGCACCTTATGTTCCGGGCTGGGACTGCCACGGTCTTCCCATCGAGCACAAAGTGGACACTGAGCTGGGATCGAAAAAGACGGACATGGACCTGGTTGAAGTACGCCGGTACTGCCGTGAATACGCTGAAAAATATATCGATATACAGAGAAGTGAATTCAAACGCTTGGGAGTTTTGGGGGAGTGGGAAAACCCTTATCTCACCATGGCTTACGCCTACGAGGCGACGATTGTCAGGGAATTCGGCAAATTTGCCCTCAACGGCAGCCTCTTCAAAAGCAAGAAACCCATTTATTGGTGCACATCCTGCCGGACGGCCCTGGCAGAGGCTGAGGTGGAGTACGGAGAGCATTCATCCCCGTCTATTTTTGTCCGCTTCCCCATGATTTCCGACCTCGGCGAGGAGTATCCTTCTCTGAAGGGCAAAGAGGTTTCCATTGTCATTTGGACCACAACGCCTTGGACCATACCGGCCAATCTGGCTATCGCCCTCCACCCCGATCTCGAATACGTGGCTGTGGACACGGGCAACAACCAGGCGCTGATCCTGGCCAAGGACCTGGTGGACATTTGTATGAATTCCTTCGGTGTAGACCACTACGATGTCATCGCCGAGTTCAAGGGCAGGGACTTGGAAAACCGCAAGGCCAAACACCCGCTGTACGACAGGGAGTCCCTGATCGTTCTCGCACCTTACGTCACTCTGGATGCCGGCACGGGCTGTGTTCACACGGCCCCCGGCCATGGTCGCGAGGATTATGAAACAGGCCTGGAATATAACCTCGACGTTTACTCTCCTGTGGACGATGCCGGACGATTCACAGAGGATGTTCCCTTTTTTGCAGGCCTGGATGTTTTTGAAGCCAATCCCGTTATCAATCGCAGGCTCGCGGAAGCGGGGGTCCTGCTTAAAGAAGAACCCATTACCCACGAGTACCCCCACTGTTGGCGCTGCAAGAGACCGGTGATTTTCCGCTCCACCGAGCAGTGGTTCATCTCCATGGACAAGACGGGCTTGAGAAAAAAGGCGCTTCAGGCCATCAAGCAAGTTTCCTGGATCCCGGGCTGGGGCCAGGATCGCATCTACGCGCTCATTGAAAACCGCCCGGATTGGTGCATCTCCCGGCAGAGGGCATGGGGTGTGCCCATCACGGTATTGTATTGCCAGGAATGCCGCAATGTTCTCATCACGAAGGAAATCCTCGACCATGTCGCCCGAATGGTCGGAGAATCGGGTGCCGACATCTGGTTCATCAAGCCCGAGAAGGACCTGGTGCCCCCCGGAACCACATGCCCGCACTGCGGTTCACAACGGTTCAAGAAGGAGACGGATATTCTGGATGTGTGGTTTGACTCCGGGGTGAGTTATGCCGCTGTTATGGAGGCCCGGAATTACTTGGACAGTCCTTCGGATCTTTACCTGGAGGGAAGCGATCAGCACCGGGGATGGTTTCATAGCTCTTTGTTGTGCTCTGTGGGGACCAGGGGCGTAGCGCCGAACAAGAGCGTCCTGACCCATGGCTTCGTCGTGGACGGCTCCGGCAAGGCGATGCACAAATCGGCAGGAAATGTCATCTCCCCCGAGGACCTGCTCCAAAAATACGGTGCTGAGATCATTCGGCTGTGGGTTTCCGCAGAAGATTACCGAGACAACATTCGCCTTTCCGAAGAAATACTCCAGCGGCTCACTGAGGCCTATCGTCGAATCCGCAACACCTGTCGATTCATCCTTGGGAACTTGTCGGATTATGATCCCTCCAAAGACTCGGTTCCCTATAAATCGATGGAGGAGCTGGACAAATGGGCTTTGCATCGCCTTCAGGAGATGGGGGAGCGCGTGATCAGGGCTTACGAGCGGTTTGAGTTTCACCCTGTTTATCACAGTCTTCATAACTTCTGTGTTCTGGATCTGTCCTCTTTCTATCTCGATATTATCAAGGACCGTCTCTATGTCTCTCCGACTAGATCGCGAGCCAGGAGATCGGCTCAAACAGCCCTTCACGAAATTCTGGAAGTCCTGGTAAGACTCATGGCCCCTATTCTCTCCTTCACCGCGGATGAAATCTGGGAACACATGAAAGATCACGGCCGCGCTGCGAGCGTGCATATGGATCTGTTTATGCCGATCAAAAAGGAATACAAAGACCCTGAATTGGCCTCCCGCTGGGAAACCATCATGACGGTCCGCAGAGAAGTGACCAAAGCCTTGGAGATTGCCAGAAAGGAAAAGACAATCGGTCACTCCCTGGATGCCGCCGTCAAGCTGGGGGTGCCCGGCCCTCTTCTGAAAGCACTCCGTCCCTATGAGGCCCAACTCAGGTTCTTGTTCATCGTCTCGTCTGTGCAGTTGACTCCTTCCGAGGATGCTGTAGGAGGGTATGAGAGCGAGGAACTCCCGGGTGTCCAGGTAGAAGTGGCCCTGAACCAAGACATGAAATGCGAGCGTTGCTGGGTCCATGACCCAACTGTAGGCGAGGACCGGGAACATCCCACCGTTTGCGCGCGGTGCCTTGATTCCATGGCCGAAACGGGGTTTATCGGGAAGTGAGGAAAAAATATCTGTACATGTTTTTGCCCGCCTTGGCCGTGATTTTGCTGGATCAGATATCCAAACATATGATTGTTCGGGCCTTGGGTGTCCACGAGACGGTTGCGGTCATTCCCGGGCTTTTTGACCTTGTGCACGTGCGAAATCGAGGTAT
>JARRRH010000148.1:0-5966 GCA_037380925.1 Deltaproteobacteria bacterium
TTTTTGGCTGGAAGTGATAGCGCCCCTTGTTTTCGTTGAGAAGGATACAAACCCTCTCAACATCGGCAAACACTCTCAGAAGAGTGTTGGCAATTTGCTCCATCATCTCACCGAGGTTCAGAATGGAATTTATGTCATTTCCAGCCTGATAAATGGTTTCAAGATTCTTGATGAGCTTTGCTGTATTGAGGTGGCCTTTTTCCAATAAGGCTGGTCCCTTTTTCTTTTGGGTCTTGGGCCTGGAAACGAACGCGTCCAGTTGAGTCTTGAGCTGGTTAAGAGGCATCCTAGAAGTAACAAACGGGTCATTTTCTTCCCAGTGGAAGACTGCGAGGAGATCTTCGCCGATGATCTTGAGTGTCGTATCACCGAACTTTATCATATCGCCCGGAACCAGCATTACTTGACGTATGACCCGCTCGCTGTTGATGAAAGAACCGTTCGCACTCTCCCTGTCAATGAATACAAGCGATTTTCCGTCACGAATGATCTCAGCATGAATCCGGGACAGCTTAGGGTCGTCAATTACTATATCGCAGCCAGGGTTACGGCCGATGACTGATCGGTCACGTGTAAGCTCCCAAACGAGGTCTTTTGGCTTCCCTTCAACGCAGAGGAGTTTTATAGCATTCCCTGAAACAAGGCCTAAAGGGAGTGAGCCATCGAGGTTTTTCACACTTGTGCTTTTCTTGTCTTTGTGCAACACGGACATTTTCTCTTCGACTCGTTTTATGCTCTGTATCAATCCCGAGGCTTCCCCGCAAGAATTCCCAAAAAGTCAATAACGGCAAAAATCTCTACAAGGCAGATCTTGCTCTAATGCAGGGACACTTGATTTCCGCCGTTCCTCTTTGCATTGTATTGCGCTGTGTCAGCTTTATTGAACAGGTCTTTAATTGATTGAATCGAACCGTCGAGGGTCGAAACCCCAATGCTGATGGTCACGGAAATTTTCTTTGCCTCGTAGAGAAAGGCGTGTTTTTCAATCCTGGAGCGTATTCGCTCAGCAATAGTATAAGCATTTGAGAGTGACGTGTCCCATAGAATTATCATGAATTCATCCCCACCGAACCGCCCCACAAAATCGTGCTCTCGGATAGTTCCCTGTGCCACTTTTGCTGTCTCCTTGAGCAGCAAATCTCCCGCACCGTGACCGAATCTGTCATTAATGGACTTGAAACCATCGAGATCAAAAATGACTATAGAGAGGGGCAGCTTAGCCACTTTGGCCCTGCTACACTCTTCTTCCAACGCGGTCATAATAGATTTCCTATTAGGGATGCCAGTCAGATCGTCAAGGGTGGCGAGATTCAGCATATCCTCATGAAAAACACTGTCCAGTTTTCCTCTTGATATGAATTTGAAAATCATATTCCCAAGCTTCAAAAAATCTCCGTTTTTTATTGTCAGAGCTTTCCCCGGGATTACCTTCCAGTCGTTCAAATAGGTGCCGTTGGTGGACCCGAGGTCCTTGATGTAGCAGCGCCCGCCCTCTTTTTTGAATACCTCCGCATGAGATCTGGACAGGGATCTGTCAATAATTGAAATGTCACACTCGGAACCTCTACCGATAACTTGGGTTTTGGATTTCAGAGGAAACGTTTTCCCTAGCGGTTTCCCAAAAATGATAACCAGACATGCCTCGGATTTTCTAGCTTTCTCCAACTTCAGTTTGAGCGTCGCACTCTCCCTAACCAAGGTGTCGTTTCCAATAGCTTCGTCAACAGCTGAGCTCATATGAGGCTCCCTTCTTTCTATCTGTATAGAGTCTAATGCGTGCGCTAGGTTCTCCAAAATTCTTTTTCCTGAATCCCCGTTTGCCGACTGACAAGAAGCTTGAGCACGGAGGCGGTTGAGTTTTCTTGCAAGTAGTATCCCGGCTTCCAGTGAGATATTGCTAATGAGAACGCATGGGGCTTTTGCAAGGGCGATGCCCAGGGACTCCTTCGCGGTGTTGCTGATGAAGGGTGATAGAAAAGCCGTAATCTTTTGCTCGACATCTGAGCCGGGAACTTTTTCAACAAGTATAACGCCTTGCTCTCCTGCACCCATTTTCCACTCCCATCCATTTCAAGAGATCACTGAATGTGCTTGGAACAAAACGACAAGCGCAGAGCTTGCATGGGGTTCTTATGCCGGCATATGGACTGTGCAAGGTTTATGCCAGTATTGCGTGTGACATAAGTGCTCAGAATTAAATGAAAATATAGTGAAAGGCCACGGGCGTAGTGGCCTGTCTGTCAATTTTTGGACGGGATGTTTCAAAATTTGTCACTATTTAGGTGCCAGACCACTCGTGAAGCATAATCCCCTAATATTTTTGACGAAAGAAGGTTTTGATGGGATAATAATTTTGTTTTAAAAGAGATTCCCCTCCAACAGCAAGGTGGGGGGTCAAATGATTTTTCAGATCCTGAGCCTCTCCCATTTCAAAGTGAAGCTCCTTGAGTCCCGTTAGGTATATCAAAAGTTACTCGTTCGCCTTTGGGCTGAAATCTCAGTGGAGGCAGTCTTTATGACGAAAGATACAAGTGGAACCAATAAGCACAAAGTGCTGAAATACCGCAGGGGCGAACAGATTATCAAGCAGGGAGACTACGGGGTTTCCATTTACAAGATCGTGAGTGGTAAGGTGCACATTTTCAGGAAATCAAAAGGGGCTTGAAATGCAACGAAGACTGCCATGATCGCCAATGGCAGATAAATTGGCAATGTCTCAAAAGTTCCTGGTTTGTCGAAAACCATGATATTTTGCCGGTACCATGAATGAAATTCAAGATTAGCGACCCGAATCTATCAAGGACACAGGCGGAAGCCCGCTTACGGTCAGCCAAATGAACATGAAATTAACCTTCCGGAAGTGGCTATGATAGATCGCCATCCGAAGGTTTTGAAAGTGAAGCTTTTGTATTTGGGAGGCGATCCCATGACAGAAGAAGGCTACAAACGTAAGCTCACAGCCGTTTTCAGCGCTGATGTGGCAGGCTACAGCCGGCTCATGGGTGAGGATGAGGCTGAGATGGTCAAGATCCTCACCGCCTGTCGGAAAATCATGGAGGAACTGGTCCAGCAGCACCGAGGGCGGATGATAGACTCACCGGAGGACAAGGTACTGGCTGAGTTTGCGAGCGTGGTGGATGCGGTGCAATGTGCAGTGGCCGCCCAGAAAGAACTACAGGCATCCCAGGCCCAAGCATTTGATTCTAGAAACAATATGAGATTCTCCTTGACCTTCTCGCATTTCTTTTCCATTTGGTGGATTCGTGAGTCCGCAAGGCCAAAATCTTCATTAAAGCGACGACCAGGCAAACCATTCTCTTTGGAGGAAGTGATCATGGCCCTTACGAAGGCCAAGCTAGTGGAGTCCGTTTCTAAAAACCTCAATCTTGCAAAGAACCTCTCCTCTAAAACTGTTGAATCGCTATTTGAGATTATGAAAAGTGAATTGGAGAATGGCAACGACATGTTGATAAGCGGATTCGGAAAATTTTGTGTCAAGGAAAGAAGCAGACGGAGGTGGAGAAACCCTGTTACCAACCAGTCCATGTTGCTGGCGGCAAGAAGGATCATCACATTCAGATGTCCTTCCATATTGAGAGACAAAGTCAATGAAAAGAGATGATCCGAGACCGCGGATTTGAGTTGCTCTGTTAAGCCGTGAGGTACATCCCTCGTTTAGGGCTCTTTATTTTCCTTTGCTTTCTAACCTTACAGAATATTCCTTTCCCTACTTAAAGTGGAAATCGCGCAACATGGAGTCCTTAAGATGCCATATGGCGCGGTCAAGGAAGAAGTATCGGTCAATAGGATCAGGCAAATTTGTGCCAGTCCTAATTTTGAGTTTAACCATTCGAGATAATAAATGAGGTAAGGTGTTCAGGAAGCAGGCCGGTTCTTCTATATGAATATTTGCACGATGTCCATTTTTTATCACTATCTTGGGCCTAAAAAACACATCAAGGTTTCACTCATCCGGTTCGACACTTCCGGCTTCTACGATCTCTCTCAACAGGACTAATGCTAATGATTTTGCTTGTAAGCCGTCCAGTTGGGTGGACTTTTAACATAAAATCATGCCTGGCCCGAAGACTTTGAGGATAAGCAGATCATTATCTAGCCAGGCTATTCCAGTATACGATTTACCCTCGCCTCGACGGTAATCCTTTGTTTGAATACGACATCGGCCATGCTTGGATCCCTGACTTTGGGTATCTTTTCCACCGTAATTTCATCCAGCGCCATATCCAGATGGCAGGGCACGAAAAAAGAGAAGCCCTTGGATTACAAATGGCCGGCGAGCGTGACAGATAATCCAAGGGCCAAGCGAGATAGGAAATCGGTATAAAACTAAACTAAATATACCATCCTATAACGTTGAAGTCAATACTGCTCTATGGCACCTCGCAACTGTCTTCAACCAAGCCCATCCGAGACCGACCTTTGGCAAATGATAAGCATTCTTGTTACGCATTTCTGGAAAAGGAGGACCTTTGTATGTCCTTGAGTTCCTTTAGGGTAAAGAGGCTAATATGGTTCTGTTTCCACTATTTTGTATAATTTTTAGTTGATAATTATACTTTGATATACTATACTTTATTATATGCATAAATAGCTTATCAGAGCAGTGCCCAATCCCCCATAAATGGAGGTCAAGCCGATGGCGCTCATGATGACCACAAAGGAAATTGCCGAGTATCTCAAGCTTCATCAAATTACCGTGTGCAAATATGCCGCTCAAGGGAAAATTCCAGCTATTCGTATCGGGAGGGTCTGGAGGTTTGACAAAGATGCCATTGACAGGTGGATCAGGGAAGGGGCAAATCCGGAGAACAAGGCAGCATCAAAGGAAGGTGGAAAAGGGGCGGAGAAATAATGATGAGAGTGAGTGCGACGGCATGGAAAGTCATAATGGGACTTCTAATAGTGGTCCCTTTTTCCATCTGTATGGTCTTGTCGGTGGAATCCGATATGGTGATGGCGGGGCTATCCGCAGCAGAGAAGTGGCTCGCTCTCGTCGATGAAGATAGGTATGCGGAGAGTTGGAACGAAGCGGCTGAGTATTTCAAGGGTGCTGTTGAGCAGGAAGAATGGCAGGAATCGCTTCAATCGGTGCGAAAGCCCTTTGGCGAGGTGATTTCAAGAGAGGTGAAAACCAGGAGCTACCTCACCTCTCTGCCAGGTGCTCCAGACGGGGAGTATGTGGTTATCCAGTTTGAGACATCCTTCGAAAACAAGAAATCGGCCGTTGAGACGGTCATTCCCATGAAGGATGGGGATGGAAGGTGGCGGGTGTCCGGCTATTTCATTAAATAGATCATCCAAGTGCATTTGCTTAATCTCTTGTAGAGTATTGGGCTTGCCCCTGCGATCCCATGTTTGTTCCCGTAATCTCTAAAGGTGGCAAGCGATCTGAGGACAATAATTCCTCATGCAGTGGAAGAAATTTTCAAGGGACCCAGATTTGATTATCATTTGGGAAAATTTAAATGGACCAATTTTTGATGTTACAAATGGTAGCCCGTAAGACCGCAGAAAATAAAACAAGGTAAATACAATTAAAACCTGTTTAAAAGCTAGATGATGAAAAAGAGAGGAGTTACGGTCGGAATAGGATCACTGCTGTGTACCGCAGGTTTCCCTTTTGTTTTAAAACTTGATGTATCTCCAACATTTCTGCGAGACCTAGGGGCGAATGAAACCTGTGGTACCAAAATCCCGAACGGAAAGGCGGTGTTTCACTTCATTTGGTCTAACTTGAATCGATCGATTTTTGGGAATTCATGACTATCCCAGGCTGACACTGTGGGGCAAGCACCCTTGGTGTATTTTCCTTGATTTTATGAATTAAACAAAGTAAAATCAATACACTATAAAGCACGAAAAGGCCGCAACAGCCCCCTCTCTTCAGAAAGACATGATGCTTGAGCTGACGACATTAGATTCACCCCCAAGAGCCAACCTCGCAT
>JARRRH010000149.1:0-5965 GCA_037380925.1 Deltaproteobacteria bacterium
TGGCGGGGACGACGAGACTCGAACTCGCGACCTCCGGCGTGACAGGCCGGCGTTCTAACCAGAACTGAACTACGTCCCCGCTAAAAACTCGCTCTTTACCGTGACCTTCCCGCCTGAAAGGCGGGACGTTCTAACCAGAACTGAACCCTTCGACCGGGCTCAGGGTCTTCGACTACGTCCCCGATATTGCTTTACTCTCTACCGCGGCATTATCGCTATCATCCCCCTCCCGTAACCCCTTCGACACGCTCAGGACGGGCCCTCCCACCAGGGGAGGGGAAAAATTCGAAAGGAAGGCGGAAGCAAGCTGCTACGGACAATAAAATACAAAATAAAGAGAAAAGTTAGACCACACTCCACACATTATCTGGTAGGCGGAACAGGATTTGAACCTGCGACCCCCGGCTTGTAAGGCCGATGCTCTCCCAACTGAGCTATCCGCCCAAACAAAGCGCTTTATTATCTACGGACCCCGAATTATGTCAAGAGATTTTGACCGGGCCTCACGTCGGTCGGCGCCTCCGGCTTGCTTTCGCCGGAGATCTCGATGCAGAAAGGCGCACACTCCTTTTCCGGAGCAAACAGGGTTTCTCCTTCTTTCAAAACCAGCGCCTGCCTCAACACGTCATCCATGTGGGCCACCAGAACAAGCTCCACCCGCTTGAGTATCCTTTTGGGGATCTCCTCAATGTCTTTCTTGTTTTCATCCGGGATGAGGACCTTGGTAACCAGCCCCCTGTGAGCGGCCAGGATTTTCTCCTTCAGCCCGCCGATTGGAAGCACCCTCCCCCTCAGCGTGATCTCGCCGGTCATGGCAATGTCGTGTCTCACCGGTTTCCTTGTCAGGGCGGAAACAATAGATGTGGCCAGGGCGATGCCGGCTGACGGCCCGTCCTTGGGTATCGCACCCTCGGGCACGTGGATGTGGATATCGACAGTCTCATAAAATTTTTCCGGCAATCTCAGCTGCCTGGCACGGGACCGCACGTAGCTCAGGGCGGCCTGGGCCGATTCCTGCATCACCTCGCCAAGCTTCCCTGTGAGAACCAGCTTGCCCTTGCCCGGCATGATGGTCGCCTCGGTCTGGAGAAGTTCTCCTCCCACCTCGGTCCAGGCGAGCCCGGTGGTCAGGCCGACCTGGTCCTTTTCCTCGGTCCGGCCGTATCGGAACTGCATCACGCCCAGGTATTTGTGTATGGAATTCCCGGTGATCTTGATCTTTGTATCCTTCCCCTTCCTGACCACCTCCTTGGCCACTTTCCTCAGGATCGAGGCAATTTCCCTTTCCAGGTTCCTAACCCCTGCCTCCCGGGTGTAGTTCCTGATGATGGTCAGGATCGCTTTGTCCGAAAAACTCACGTCCACTTTCTGAAGCCCGTTGGCCTCAAGTTGTTTCCTGATCAGGAACTGTTTGGCTATATTGAGCTTTTCCAGTTCCGTATACCCCGGGATACGGATGATCTCCATCCTGTCCTGCAAGGGCAGCGGAATGTTGTGGAGCGTGTTCGCGGTGGTGATAAAAAGCACCTCAGAAAGATCGTAATCCAGGTCAAGATAGTGATCGTTGAAAGCGAAGTTCTGCTCCGGATCCAGCACCTCGAGGAGAGCTGCCGAGGGATCCCCCCGAAAGTCGGTGCTCATCTTGTCCACCTCGTCCAGGCAAAAAACCGGATTGGTGGATTTGGCTTTCCTCAGATACTGGATGATCTTGCCGGGAAGGGCACCGATGTAAGTCCGCCGGTGTCCCCGGATTTCGGCTTCATCCCTGACACCGCCCAGTGAAAGGCGCACGAAGTTTCTCGCGGTGGCCCTGGCAACTGACTTGGCGATAGAGGTCTTGCCCACCCCCGGCGGCCCCACGAGGCACAGGATGGGGCCCCTGATCTTCTTGGTCAGGGCTTGAACAGCCAGGTACTCGAGAATCCTCTCCTTTGGTTTCTTGAGGCCGTAGTGATCCTCCTCCAGGATCTTTTCAGCCTCCTTGAGGTTCATTTTGTCTTTGGTTCGCTCCTCCCATGGAAGCGCCAGGATCCAGTCAATATAATTCCGCACCACGGTCGCCTCTGCAGACATGGGCGACATCATCTTGAGCTTCTTGAACTCCTGCCAGACCTTGGCGTGCGCCTCCTTGGACAACCGCTTCCGCTTGATTCGTTTCTCCAGTTCAGCGAGCTCCGCCTTGAAGTCGTCCTTGGTCCCCATCTCCTTTTGAATGGCCCGCATCTGCTCATTCAGGTAGTAGTCCTTCTGGGTCTTTTCCATCTGCTTTTTGACCCGTTTTTTGAGACGGTTCTCAAGCTTCAGGATGTTGATCTCATTGCGGAGCTTCTCAAAGAGTGCCTCGAGTCTCCCGTTCACCTCTTCGATTTGCAGAATTTCCTGCTTGTCCTTGACCTTCAAAACCAGGTGGGCGGATATGGTGTCTGCAAGACGGCCGGGATCTTCGATGCCTGAAACCGTGGCCACGAGGTCCTTGCCCACTTTGTCGTTCAGCTTCGCATACTCTTCGAAGCTTTCGACCACGGTCCTCATAAGTGCCTTGGACTCGTCGCTCACGCCGCGCGGCTCGGGCGTCTTCACAACCTGGACCATGAAAAACTCCTGGTTGTAGATAAAGCTCTGTATCTTGCCCCTTTGCTTCCCCTCGATAAGCGCCTTGACCGTCCCGTCGGGAAGCCGGAGCAACTGAAGGACCGTTCCTAGGGTGCCGTAAGCATAGATGTCCTTCTGAGCCGGCGTATCAACCTTGGCATCCTTCTGGGCGGAGAGAAAAACCTCCTTCTCGTGGGACATGGCATACTCAAGAGCTTTGATGGATTTGTCCCGCCCCACAAAGAGGGGAACCACCATGTTAGGAAACACGACCACGTCCCTCAAGGGCAGAAGGGGGTATTCCGATTCTTCACCCGGCATCATTTCTGACAGCTTTTTCTTGTTCACGTTAAACATGATTACGCGTACCCTACCTGGTTTTCATAGAGTAAGAGAGGCGCTTCGCCCCTTGTTATCACGTCTTCTCCCACAACACATTCCTGAACCCCGTGGAGATTGGGAAGATCGTACATGATGTCCAGCATCACAGACTCCAGAATGGCCCTCAATCCCCTGGCGCCCGACTTCCTCTTCACCGCATCGCTCGCCACAGCCAGAAGCGCTTCCTGCGTGAACTTGAGGCTCACATCCTCCAATTCAAAGAGCTTTTTGTACTGCTTGACGAGCGCGTTCTTGGGCTCCGTCAGTATTTTCACGAGCGCATCCAAACTCAGTTCACCCAGGGTTGCAATGATCGGAATCCTTCCCACGAATTCCGGAATCATGCCGAATTTGATCAAGTCTTCGGGCTGCACCAAGGGTATGATGTCGTTCGCGACGTTCAGTTCCTTGGTTTGTATGGCCGCTTCAAACCCCATGGTCTTGCTGCCTATCCGATTTCTGATGATCTTGTCCAGACCGTTGAATGTTCCGCCGCAGATGAAGAGAATGTTGTTCGTGTTGACCTTAACAAAGTCCTGCTGGGGATGCTTCCGGCCGCCTTTGGGCGGGATGCTGGCCATGGTTCCTTCAATGATTTTGAGCAAGGCCTGCTGAACGCCCTCACCCGACACGTCGCGGGTAATGGAAGGACTGTCCGATTTCCGGGCAATCTTGTCGATTTCATCGATATACACAATGCCCTTGCTGGCCGCCTCGACATCGTAGTCCGAGTTTTGTACCAAATTGAGGATAATGTTCTCAACGTCTTCGCCCACATACCCGGCTTCCGTCAGGGTGGTGGCGTCCGCAATGGTGAAGGGCACTTTCAGGATCCTGGCAAGCGTCTGAGCCAGAAGGGTTTTCCCGGATCCGGTGGGCCCGATGAGCAGAATGTTGCTCTTCTGGATCTCCACCCCTTCCATGTCCACTTTGGTCCCGATTCGTTTATAGTGGTTGTGCACCGCAACGGAAAGAATCTTTTTCGGCCTCTCCTGATCAATCACGTACTCGTCAAGCGAGCACTTTATTTCTGAGGGTTTCGGAAGCTGAGGCGCGCCTTCTGTCTCGCCTTCCTGACCGTAATCCTCGGCAATGATCTCGTTGCACAGCTGAATGCACTCGTCACAGATGTACACGGACGGTCCTGCGATCAGTTTCTTGACCTCGTCTTGACTCTTGCCGCAAAAAGAGCACAACAGGTCGTCACCGGAGTCGTCTTTTCTCTGCATGTGAATATTCTCCTACTTCTGATCTCGAGCTATTTCCCGCTCTGTGATAACCTTATCAATAATACCGTAACGCAGGGCATCCTCACTGTCCATAAAAAAATCCCGTTCCGTGTCGAGGCGAATCCTGTCCAAATCCTGCCCCGTGTGTTTAGCCAGGATATTGTGAACTATGGCCTTGATCTTCAGGATTTCTTTTGCCTGAATATCAATGTCGGTCGCCTGACCCTGAACCCCTCCCAGGGGCTGATGGATCATCACCCTGGCATGAGGGAGGGCATACCGCTTTCCTTTGGTTCCCGCTGCCAGGAGCAGGGCCGCCATGCTCGTGGCCTGCCCCATGCATATGGTTGTCACATCCGGCTTGATGTACTGCATGGTGTCATAGATCGCGAGCCCTGCGGTGACCGACCCGCCGGGGGAGTTGATATAGATATTGATGTCTTTGTCCGGATCTTCTGACTCGAGAAACAGCATTTGCGCAATAACGGTGTTGGCCATCCCGTCGTGCACCTGCTCCCCCATAAAAATGATCCTGTCTTTCAAAAGACGGGAGTAAATGTCGTACGCGCGCTCTCCGCGAGTGGATTGTTCAACAACAATAGGTATCAGCATAGTATTAAGTTTTCTACCTCTTTAATCTGGAAATGGTTTCTGGATGAGGTGGGTCATTCGAAAGCCGCGCCCCAGGAGCTCATTCTATTCCTGGAAAGCCTGAATCATTCCTTTTCACTGTTGATATGAGCTGCGTCGACCTCAGTGATATTAGCAGCTTTCACTAGATAATTCAAGGTCTTTTCCTCAAGCAGCTTTTCTCTAAAGGCGTCGGTAAGTTGCTTCGCCTCGTAGTACCGCTGTAAGACCTCGGCATCCTGACCCGATCTCTCCGCCAAATTTTTGAAGCCCTCTGCCAGCTCGGGCTCGCTGATGGTCAAATCGTTTTGTCGTGCGATCTCTCCCAGTATCAAAAGATCCTTGACCCTCTTTTCCGAGGCCGGCCGGAAATCTTCTCTCAGCTTCGGTTCCGACAAGCCGGCCTTTTCCATACTTCCACCCATTCTGAGCAGATTCTGCTTCACATTGTCGATGCTCAAGCGAATCTCCGATTCAACCAGAGTCTCGGGAAGTTCAAAGTCAACAGTGTCTGAAATTTTCTTGAGCAACCTCCTCTTCACCTCCGTGTCGACTCTATTTTCTTCCTTGGCAATCAATTCCTCCTTGACCCTGGCTTTCAGTGTCTCCAGGTCCGGAAAATCCTCGCCAAGGCTTTTTGCGAATTCATCGTCCAGCGCAGGGACCTCCATCACTTTCACATCGACCACCTTGACCTTGAAACGGACTTTTTTGCCCGCGAGCCGGTTGTGGAAGTAATCCTGTTCAAAATCCACCTCGATCGAGGCCGTATCACCCACCTTCAGTCCAATGAGCTGCTTTTCAAACTCCGGATGAAAATCGTTGCTGCCGACTCTCAACATGAAATTCTGCGCTTTAACGCCTTCCAGGGGTTTGTCCCCCTCAAAGGCTTCATACTCCAGAACCACGTGGTCGTCCTCTTGCACCCCCCGGTTTTCTTCAAGGGGCTTCAAGGTGCCGTTGGCCCTTCTGATCTCCTCCAACTGCTTGTTCACATCCTCATCCGTAACAGAAAGGGCCTCTTTTTCCAGAGCCAAGCCCGTGTAGTCCTTGAGCTCGAAAATGGGTTTTACCTCTACAATAGCGGCATAGCGAAAGTCTTGGCCGGCGCGGAGGGCTTCATTTTCAACCAT
>JARRRH010000150.1:0-7488 GCA_037380925.1 Deltaproteobacteria bacterium
CGATACCAAATCGATATGATTCCACCCACCTGAGGATCATCGCGAAGGTGTGACCTGCCAGACCAACGCCGGCAAGGAAGGTGGCCAACCGGCCGAAAATATCTTTCCCCATGACCATCATGAACAGATAGAACAGGAAGGAGACGAAATAGACGAAAGTGATATAGCTGAGAAAGACTGAGCTAATCATCCTGGTTAGACCCCCAACTCTAATCTTAGGACGTTCGCCCGGTGGTGCGGTCCCTTTGATGGCTGTACAGAAGTTATCCGGTCTTTATCATTATTCCAGTATTCCATCATTCCATCACCCCCTGTTCTTAGTGTTCGAGAGCTTGCCGGATCTTCTGCGTCAAAAGATCCAGTTCTTTTTCCAGTCCCACCGGGTTTTTGTTCGCCGTCCCTGCCACGCTGATATGAACCCGGTCTTCGCTCTGCACGAGCCGAACCCACACTCTCTTATGGGACATAAAAAAGGTGACAAAAAGCCCGGCAATGATGAGAAAGAAACCAAGCCATACCAGGGGGACGCCCGGGTCTCTATTCACCTGAAGCCCTGTGTAATATTTGCTTTCAATGCCCTCAAGGAAAAAGGTGTACGGCTTGAACGACGAAGGATCCAAGATGGGCGCCTGAAACATGGCCGGGGGGAGTCGCTTTCGCAGCATGTCTATGTTCTGAAACACCCAGAAACGGGTTTCCGTGCCCTGGTCCGACATGACAGAGATCAAAACCGCCGGCCCCATCATACCTCGAAGATTCCCTTCGACCTCGTCCACCCGAAACTGACCCTCGTTTCCGGGCAGGGCCATGGAACGGCCTTTTTTCAACTCAAGGGTCGATGAATTTTGAAGGCTTTTGCCGTCTCGCCATATCCTGAGCCGGACCTTATCGCCTGGTACCGTGCCATAGCTGGATTGGTAAAAAGTGATACCCTTAAAAGTTATGGGATGGTTGACCAGTAAAGCGCCTTCTAAAACAACTTTGCCCTCTTCCATAAAGCTCAAATCCGAGCGATATTCCTTTGGCACCCCGTTTTCATAAAAATCAACGGCAAAATCTTCGCAATGGACTGAAAAAGGAAGGGCTTTTGGGGCCCGGGTCTCGCGGAGTCTCACCACACTGGTCGTTTCTCCTTCCGGGATATTCACATAGGCCTCAAATCCGAAAAAGGACCCTACAATGCCCCCTATGAGAATCAGCAAAACACTCAGGTGGACGATGTATACGCCGAAATGGGCATACCGTGTCTTTTGAACCTGGAACCATTCGGTCTTCGACCCGCCCTTTCTTTCCACAGCCCCATAGCGTCTACCCAGAACTTCAGTAATCCGGGGGACCATATCCCCAATCCTTCCCTTGACGGCAAATTGCCAATGAGGAGCCAGATTCTCAAAGGGCTTGGCCCTATCCGCTCTGGGGGCGGCTCGAAATCGTTTCATGGAGGTTGGAAAGCGATCTATGGAGCAGACAATGAGATTCAAAGCCAGTGCGCCGATGAGCAGCCGAAACCAGAGGGAATGATACATATCAAAAAGCTGAAAGGAGCTGAGGAGCTTGACCAGTCCGGGACTCAGCCTCTGGGCAAAGGCCATGGCGGCTTCTTGCTGAGGAATGACCGTGCCGAATACGGAGGTGGCGGCGAGGATGATGAGTAGTGCCAGAGTCAGTTTGACGGAGCTGAAAAAACGCCAGAGCAAGCTCGCTCTGCTTTGTGAATTGGAACCTTTCATGGCAACGATTGCCTATCTAAAAAGTAGAGTATCGAAACACAACATAAAGCGGAAAGGGAAAAGGTTCAACAGAATTTCCCCATGGAAGTCCTTTTTGCAAACAATTTGACCCTACACAGCCATTCATGGTAAAAAAATAAACAATTTTGCTTAAGCACACAAAACTCCCCACTCCAGCCCTCGTGGCCGCCCAAAACCGGGTTTTCAGGGCTTGGATTTCGTACCGACTTTCTGTAGTGAAGGTGCCCTATGCTGGATCTCAAATTCATCAGGAATAATTTAGAAACCGTCAAGACCATGCTTGAGAACAGGGGCTATGACCTTGATATATCCGTCTTTGAGTCGATCGACAAAAAGAGAAGGCACGTTCTGCCTGAACTTGAAAATCTCCGCCATCAGCGGAATACGGTGAGTGAAGAGATCGCTTCCATGAAGCGGAACGGAGAGGACGCCTCCAGCCGCATTGAGGAGATGAAAAAAGTCTCCGCTCAAATCAAAGAAAAAGAGGTGCTTCTATCGCAAATCGATGACGAGCTGAAGCCCATCCTCATGGTCATTCCCAACATTCCTCATGAATCCGTGACGATCGGGGTCGATGAAAGCTGCAATCCGGTGATCCGGACTTGGGGCGATCTGGGGGAGATGGGCTTCGACGCACTCAGCCACTGGGAAATTGGGGAAAAGCTGGGTATTCTGGATTTTGCCCGGGCTTCGAAATTGGCGGGAGCAAGATTCGCCCTTTACCGTGGCCTCGGAGCGTTATTGGAAAGAGCCCTGATTAGCTTCATGTTGGATATTCACATAAAAGAGCACGGCTATGTGGAGGTCCTTCCTCCCTTTATGGTTAATTCGGCCTGCATGACCGGAACCGGCCAATTACCGAAATTCAAGGAGGACCTTTTCAAAATCGAAAATTGGGATCTCTACCTCATTCCCACTGCTGAAGTTCCGGTGACCAATATCCACCGGGAGGAGATTCTCCAAGAAGAGTCATTGCCCATCCATTACGTCTCCTACACCCCCTGTTTCCGCTCGGAAGCGGGATCTTACGGTAAGGACACACGAGGGCTCATTCGCCAGCACCAGTTCAACAAGGTTGAGCTTGTCAAATTCTGCGTGCCTGAAAATTCCTATGAGGAACTCGAGAAGCTGACCCAAGACGCGGAAGAAATCCTGAAGCGGCTCGAGCTCCCCTATAGGGTGGTTTCTCTGTGTACCGGGGATCTGGGCTTTTCCTCAGCCAAAACCTATGACCTGGAGGTGTGGCTGCCGGGCCAGGAGCTGTACAGAGAAATATCCTCTTGCAGTAATTTTGAGGACTTCCAGTCAAGGCGGGCCAATATACGGTTTAAGCGGAAAGGACGGAGCGGCACAGAACTGGTGCATACCCTGAACGGATCGGGACTTGCGGTGGGTCGGACCTTGGTGGCTGTTTTGGAGAATTATCAGCAAAAGGACGGCAGCGTTACCATTCCCAATGCGCTCAGGCCTTATATGGGCGGGATAACTTCAATCACACCGGAATCGGTATGATAGGGAGAGGAAAGAGTACGAGCACATGGCGAGACTACCAGAGAAGGCTCCAGAGGAACGCGCGGATAAGATACTACTGGAGAAGGCTGCCTTGGCTGGGGCTGTATTCCATTGGATTGTTTTCTATTTGCGTGATCGTCTTCTATACAAGCTCCCGGGTATCTACACATGTCAATCGCCCTGTAGAGCCGGCTGTTGACCCGGAACCGCCCAAGCCCCAACAACTGAACCTGGCGGACCTGCCGGAATTTCTCAAGAGCATCGAACCCAACCTTTATCCCCTTCTGGACAACTACATCCTTGACGATCAGTCCACAGGCCTCACCGTGGAGACATTCATAGATCCCGAGCTCCAAGGGTATATTCAGCGCCTCTTGAAACGGTCGAGGGTTTATGAGGCGGCGGTTGTGGCTCTGAGACCCCAAAGCGGGCACGTACTGGCGCTGGCTCAATATAGCAAGGAAAAGGCCAAGGACCATGGACCTCTCTACCTGAAAGCGGAATTTCCGGCTGCGAGCCTTTTCAAGATTGTGGCCGCAGCCGCGGCAATTGAGTCTCGGGGCTTCAGTTCAGACACCCCATTGTACTTCCGGGGCCGGAAACACACCCTCTATCGGAGTCAGTTAAAGGATGAAAAGGGCCGTTATGTGAGGAAAGCAACCCTCAAGCAAGCATTTTCTGGCTCTATCAATCCGGTTTTTGGTAAAATAGGAATTTATGATCTGGGAAAAGAGTTGATGGCCGAATACGCGGACAAGTTTCTCTTTAATCAGGTGATCCCTTTCGAGTTGCCCCTGTCCGAGAGCAAGGTGACGGTTCCGAACGATGCCTTCGGGTTGGCGGAGATCGCTTCAGGCTTCAACAAGAGAACCCTTGTTTCTCCCCTCCACGTGGCCCTGATCACGGCCGCAGTGGCCAACAAGGGGATCATGATGACCCCTTTGCTGGTGAAGACAGTGAGGGACATGTCCGGAAATACCCTCTACAGAGCAACGCCTTCTCCATTGGCCAAACCCCTGCGGGAGAGCACGGCGGAGGAATTGAAGATTCTTATGGCGGATACCACGGTTGCGGGAACCTGCGGAACCGCATTTCGGCCTCTCCGGAGGAAAAAATCTTTCAAGCACATAACATTGGGTGCCAAGACGGGGACGATCAACGATGCGCTGGATCAGTTCAAATACGACTGGTTGGCAGCGTATGCACTACCCTTGAACGGAGGAGAGGGGATCTGTCTTTCCGTTTTGGCCATACACGGAAAGAAACTGGGCATCCGGGCCAATGATTTGGCGCGATATATCCTAAACTACCATTTTACGTCTTGAGGTGAGCCATGTGCGGCATTGTGTGCTATGTAGGCAAAGAAACGGCTAAACCGATCCTCATAGAAGGTTTGAAACGCTTGGAGTACAGGGGCTATGACTCTGCCGGCCTGGCCGTCCAAAATGGCCTCCATATCGATCATTGTAAAGCCGTGGGAAGAATCGTGGAATTGGAAACCCGGATTATGGATTTGGACATGGGAGGGACGTGCGGCATTGGCCACACCCGATGGGCTACCCACGGAGAACCATCGGAAAAGAACGCGCACCCCCACTGCGATCAGGACGGCAATGTCTTTGTGATCCACAATGGAATTATTGAGAATTATTATGCGCTTAAGAAGAAGTTGGAGAAGGCGGGAATTGTTTTCCGATCCGAGACGGACACCGAGGTCTTAGCCCATCTCATCGCCGTGCACTTTGACGGGAATCTCCACGAGGCGGTGAGAAAGACCATGTCCCAGGTGGAGGGGACTTTTGGCTTGGCCGTCATTCACAGACATGTGCCCGGAGAAATCGTGGTCGCCAGACGGGGCAGCCCCCTGATCATCGGTGTCGGTGAAGACGGTCACTTCGCTGCCTCGGACGTGTCAGCCATGATGCGCTACACCAATCAGGTCGTGCACCTCAATGATAACGAACTCGCCTCTATTAAGTGCGATGGTTTTAGTATTTCCACAGCCCAGGCCAAACACGTCATCCGGGAGACGGAGACCGTGGAATGGCACCCGGAGGATGCCGAACTGAATGGATTCCCACACTTCATGCTCAAAGAGATCTACGAACAGCCTGAGACGGTCATGAACGCCGTCCGGGGTAGACTCGAGCCGGGTGAGGGGGTGCCCAAGTTGGGGGGCATCATGCCGGTCTGGGATCAGCTTAAGGAGTGTAGGCACATTGTGATGGTGGCGTGCGGTACTTCTAATCATGCCGGATGCGTAGGGAGATATATTTTTGAAAGACTGACTGAAATTGATGTGGAAGTGGAAATAGCCTCGGAGTTCCGTTACCGGAAGCTCAACTTCCCTCCCAACACCTTCATCATTGCCCTCAGCCAGTCCGGAGAGACGGCCGACACGCTTGCTGCCATCAGAGAGGCCCGGAGAAAAGGGGCTCGCCTTCTGGGGATCGTCAATGTGGTTGGAAGTTCCATTTCCCGGGAAACCGACGCGGGCATTTACAACCACGCCGGGCCGGAGATCGGTGTAGCATCCACAAAGATCTTTATTTCCCAGTTGACCATTCTCACGCTTCTGGCCCTTCTCCTTGGCCTACATCAGAAATTGTCCCTTACCGCAGGCGTTGAAGCCATCAAGCCGCTTTCGGACTTGCCGCAGCAGGTGAGGAAGCCAGTACCCCATAGCTCTGGAAGGGGCATTGAAGCTGAAAGAAATTTCCTACATCCATGCGGAGGGGTATGCTGCCGGCGAGATGAAGCATGGCCCTATCGCACTGATCAATCCGCAAATGCCTACCGTGGCTGTAGTACCCATGGATTCCATGTACGAGAAGATGATCAGCAACATCCAGGAGATTAAGAGCCGGAAAGGGCCGGTTATCGCCATTGCAGCTGAGGGAGACAGCAAAATCAGGGAAATGGCGAATGAAATCATTGAAATACCCCGGACGCTGGAATACTTATATCCCATTCTCACAGTCATTCCTTGCCAACTCCTGGCTTACCACTGCGCCAGATTTCTGAATAGGGATATAGACAAACCGAGAAATTTGGCGAAAAGTGTCACCGTCGAATAGGTCAGAAGATAGTCAAGGGCGATCAATTCGCGGGTGGTGCTGATTGTGCGCCTGGGTCGTGCCGCCCGTCTCTGTTTGTCAAGAAAGGCAAGTGATATCCGTTTTCAGGGGGATTTTTGAAGCAGGCACTTCAACAAGATGTGAAGGAGGAAAATGTCTGTGACGGAAGTGCAGAGGGTTTTTGAAGCCATAGAGAAAAGCAGGGATGAGGTCATTTCGCTTCAAAGGGATCTCACTTCCAAGGTGGGTCTTGGACCTGACAACGGGGGAACGGGAGAGCATGCGAAGGCAGCGTATTTGAGAGAGCGGCTGGAAGAGCTCGATCCCGCGCACCTGGAAGAGATCAAAGCCCCGGATGACAGGGCCGAAGGGGGTTATCGTCCCAATTTGCTGGCTCAATGGCAGGGAAGAAAAGAGGTGCCCATGGTTTGGGTCTTGAGCCACATGGACATCGTCCCTCCTGGAGACTTTTCTTTGTGGGAAGGCGATCCTTACGAGGTCCGTGTAGATGGAGACAAAATCATCGGAAGGGGGGTCGAGGACAATCAGCACGGGATTGTGAGCTCCTATCTGCCTCTCAAGGCCATGAAGGACTTAGGTTTTAACCCGGTGAGACCGGTCGGCCTGGTTTTGGTGGCTGACGAAGAAACAGGGAGCCGGTATGGTCTCGAATATGTCCTGACTCACCACCGGGACCTCTTCAAGCCGGAGGATCTTATTATTGTTCCGGATGGGGGCAATGAGGAAGGAACCATGATCGAAGTGGCCGAGAAATCCATGCTCTGGCTCAAGATCACGGTCACCGGCCAGCAATGCCACGGCAGTACTCCCAGCAAAGGCAAGAACAGCCTGCACGGGGCAGCAAGACTGATCGTGGACTTGGAAGCGATCAAGGCCGCGTTCGGTGAGAAAGATGCTCTTTTCAGTCCTCCTGAGTCCACTTTTGAGCCCACGAAAATGGAGGCCAATGTACCCAACGTCAACACCATCCCGGGCAAAAATGTTTTCTATATGGACTGCCGTCTCCTGCCTTGTCACGCCATTGAGGACGTCATTCAATTCGCCAGGGATAAAGCGCACGGGGTTGCGGAGGCACTGGGTCTAGCCATAGACGTGGAGGCGGTGTACCGGCAGGCGGCCCCGGATCC
>JARRRH010000151.1:0-10103 GCA_037380925.1 Deltaproteobacteria bacterium
CTTTCCCCGGCTCTGAAGTAAAGTCCATGGTTCCTCCGTGCTCTTCCACGATTCTTGCTGAAATAGAAAGGCCGAGCCCCACGCCCCCTTTGTCGTGCCTTGTGGTAAAAAACGGGTCTCTGATATGGGGAAGAATTTCAAGTGGAATTCCCGTGCCCTCGTCCTCGACAGTGACCAAAATGCAACCCTTCTCCCTTTCCCATCGAGTCGAAACCCTGATGCCTCTGCGATTGTCAGGGATGGCCTGGCAGGCGTTCTGAATGAGGTTGATCATCACCTGCTCGAGACGCTGGAAATTGCCTCTGAGGGTCGGCAGGTTTTCGGCAAGGTCCGTTGAGAAATGACTGGTCGATTTTTTGATCATGTTGGAAACCAGGGAAACGGACGACTCCAAGACCGCATTGACATCTACAGGCTGTGTAAGATCGGCACGCTCTTCCCTCACGTAGTTTTTCAGGTCGTCCACGATCTGCTTGATCTGCTTCGAGCCATCGATGATCCCTGAAAAAAGACTGGGTATATTCTCCCGAATCTCGCTGTATTTCATGCCTCCCAAGACAAAGTCGCCGTTTTCTCGATAGTACTCTTCAAGGATGGGCAGGGCATTTTGCCACGCTTCTGAAAGAATGGGCGTATTGAGCATGATAAAATTGTTGGGATTGTTGATCTCGTGGGCCACACCCGAGACCAGCGTTCCCAGTGCCACCATCTTGCTGGCCTGCATGAGCTGCTGCTGGTGGTGCTTGGCTTGTTCTTCTGCTTCTTTCCGCTCCGTAATGTCGCGGGCGATGCCTCTGAATCCAACCGACTGGCCTTCCGAATCCCGGATCAGGGATACGGAGTTTTCAGCGTATCTTCTCGCTCTGTCCTTTCTGATCAGTTCCCAGCCGAACGCTTTTGCCGCCTTCCCTGTCCGGTACACCTCATTGAAGGTCTCAAACACGTTCTTTGCCATCTCTTCCGTCATGAGATGCTGGTAACCCATGCCCAGGAGTTCATCTCTTGAATACCCGACTATCCGGCACAAGGAGTCATTGAAAAAGGTCATTTTACCCTCAAGGTCGACCTCATAGTACCCATCCTCAATGCTGTGAAGAATAGTCCTGTATTTCTCTTCACTTTCGCAGAGGGCCTGTTCCGCCAGGACCCGATCACCAACTTCTTTCTTGTAGGCCTGCACGGTGTCTCTCAATTCCTCCTGTTGTGTTTCAACCGTGCTATGAGCTCTCGAAAAGCGAAGGGAGAGAAGAAAGGCCTGGGAAAAAATGAATGCAAGAAGCCCGAGAGGAGCATAGAATCCGGTCTGGACAATCTTTTCCACATGTAAGACATCATTGACCGCTGTAAGGGACAAAATGATGAAGCCCACCAGAAAAATAACGGCCCCTTCACTTTTATGGATCCAAGAGAGGATGAGCACATAGAATCCGTACACAGCAGTGAGTAGGATGAGGGCCTGAGCGATGGGAAGGGTGTGGGAGAAGGTCCTGACTGGGGTAATGAGGACAATGGCTGAAAGAACGCTGGCAGCAATGGCTATAAAGATGAGAAACCGCTTTGAGAGGTCCTGAAAAAGGGATCGCATGAACAAAGCGAAGACGGGGATGGCCAGGTAAAAGGACATATATTCGAGCTTCACCATGAATTCCCAGCTCATTCTCGGGAACAAATGGATCAAATATCTTTCCTCGATGGTCAGTATTCTCACGGCAATAAGAAAACAGAAGATGCTGAAGTAGAGTGGCGAACGGTCCTTCCTTCTGAGAATAAAAAGGCCCGCATGGTACATTCCGATGATAAAGATGCTGCCGAACAGGAAGAGATCAAGGGCCACCCTTCTTTCCCTCAGATTCCTGATGTCCGTCTCCGTCCCTAATTTGATGGCTTCCCATGCGCCAGCACGTCGATGGTGAAAATTGGAAACTTGTAACAGGAGGTCCATCTCCTTCTCCCGGAGCGCGAAATCCGCCACCTGGGGGAAAAATTGCGGCTTTGTTGCGGAGCGTTCGGTTCCGGGCACGCCGGCGGAAGCAACCTTCTTCCCATTGACATAGGCGGCAAAGGCCGTTCCCATGGCCGTAAACCTGAGAGCAAGGCTTTCCATCGGAGATGCCACAAGAATTCTGAGACGATAGGTGGCGTATCCTTCTCCCGGAAGCTTTTTTCCCTTCAGCCTAAAGCTGCACCAGTATCCGGGTACCTGGATAAAACCCGTTTTCTCCGGCGGCCCGGCTTGCGAAAAGTCCTGTGGCGCCAGATGCTGCATCCAGTAAAATGCGTATTCGCCCGAAAGGTCCACAGGACCGTCTTTTTTCAAATCCCAATCCCTTAGATCGAGCACCCCTTTGACTGCTCTAGGGGGAGTCTTTTCAGGGAGGTCGCGCTGGCAGGCCATGGGGGAGAAAACGAGGAGGATGGTCAAGGCAAGGAAAAGGGTAAAAAACAAATCCTTTAAGCAACGTGGTCGGTCCCGCGAAGGGCTCCTCAGGTTTACTTCAAGGCGTGTCTCCACCATTAACCTCCAAAAAGAGGTTAACTTGCTAAAAGACAAATCCTGAATTAGTAAACGAAAAAATGCCCCTGCGGTCAAGCAAAATACGTTTTCATCGCGTCCGCAACGCCCACTTCAGAAACGACCCCCAATGGGCCGAAAAGCCTTAGGGGCATGTGTCGGACACAAGCAATTTCGCCTTTATTTTTCTGTCGATTATGTAGAACTGGAAATGCAGATTGACACGAAGTCCAGATAGGAATTCAGGTGCCTTTTCGAATGACCTTGTTTACGGCAGATCCATGGCCTTGGCTGCCCGTTCCCAAATTTGACGGACAGCCTCCCCCGCTTCCGAGCGGCCGTCATATTCAAATAGGGTCTGGCCTTGAACCATGGCTTTGGTGAAAGCCGGATCAAAAGGTATACGGCCCAAAAAAGACAATCCCTTTTCTTTTACAAATTTTTCAATCTCGCCGCTGGCATCCCCATTCAAATCAAACTTATTGATACAGACCATGGCCGGGACTTTGAAAAAAGCCGCCAGATCGGCAACCCGCTCCATGTCGTGTTTTCCTGAAACCGTGGGCTCCGTCACGATGAGCACTGCGCTGGCCCCACCAATGGAAGCAATCACAGGGCACCCCACCCCGGGCGGTCCATCGGTCAGGATCAGGGCCAGATGGTTTTTCTCGGCCAGCTTCTTGGCCTCCTGTCGTACCAAAGTGACCAGCTTGCCCGAATTCTCCTCAGCAATGCCCAACCGGGCATGGACCATGGGGCCGAAACGGGTTTCCGACCTGTACCACTCGCCACAGGTATTTATGGGGAAATCAATCGCCTCCTCCGGGCAGAAATAGAAACACACGCCGCATCCTTCACATGCAATGGGGTCCACCCGGAAATCTTCGTCTATGGCGCTCCATCGGCAAAGGTCCCGGCACAATCCACACGCCGTGCATTTCTCCGGGTTGATGACCGCTGTGCGGCCGCTTTGAAAGTCATGGCGTTCCACAGTGGTGGGATCCATGATCAGGTGCAGGTGATAACCACCAATTCCTTCATCAAGTCACCCTCGGATTTGTGTCGTGTCACATAAATTCCTGGTCATTTCCAATGAAGCGAGCAATCTTCTCTTGTGTTATCGAACTTTGGAGACTCTCTCCTTGATTCTTTTATAGAGCCCCAGAAATCTTTCCTTCCACTCAGGCATGTTCTCCGTCAGCAATTCCCCTCTGGAATACGCCTCTGCGATTCGGCGATCAAAGGGAATCTCCATTAAAACGGGAAGATCCTCGGCTTCAGCGAAGGCCTTCACTTTGTCATCTCCCATATCGGAACGGTTGATAACCAGCCCGCAGGGTATGCCGAGGATACGGACAGCGCCGAGGGCCAGTTTTAGATCATAAAGGCCGAAAGGGGTGGGTTCCGTGACAAGCAGAACAAAATCCGCATCCTTCATAGCGGCAATGACAGGACACGATGTGCCGGGCGGGGCGTCTATGATGGTAATTTTGTCATCCCGCGTGAAGGTGCGAACTTCTCTGATGAGAGGCGGGGACATGGCTTCTCCAACCCGCAGCTTTCCATGAACGAACTCCAGGCCATTGCGATGACCGATCTCAATAATGCCCAATTCTCTGCCTTCTTCGCGGATGGCATCATCCGGACAAACCGCCAAACAGCCCCCGCAACTGTGACACAATTCGTGAAAAGGCAACACGGTGTTTCCGATCACCACGATGGCCTTGAATTGACAAATCTCGCCGCACTTTCCGCAGAGTGTACATTTTTCTTCGTCCACCACGGGAACAGGGGTCGAAATAGTCTTCCTCTTCTCGATTTCAGGATGGATGAACAGATGAGCGTTAGGCTCCTCGACATCGCAGTCCAGCAGTTGCACACCCTGCCCCAAGGCGGCAGCCAGGTTTGTCGCCACCGTGGTTTTCCCTGTGCCGCCCTTTCCGCTTGCGATACTGATGATCATATCACCCTTCAATCTGCGGGATTTTCATTTAAAGCAAGAGCTCAGCGGCGCTTATTCACGCCTTTGCCCTCTTTGTCTGTTTAACCATGTAGTCGCTCAGAGCTTCCTGCAAAGTCTCTGCTGCAAGAGATGCACAGTGGGCCTCATCTTTAGGGAGACCCCCCAGTTTCTCCATGATTCCTTCGGCAGTGATGTCCAAGATCTCATCAGGCGATCTTCCCAGGGACATTTCGGCTACAAAAGAACCACAGGCGGTAATCGCGCCGCAACCGTCGGTCAGAAAAGCCGCCTCTTTGACTTTTTCACCGTCGAACTTCAAAAAAATCTCCAGGGTGTCACCACAGCGACCTTGCAAGCGTGCATAGCCGTCAGGATTATCCAGCGACCCCTTGTAGAGAGGATTGAGCCAACGCTGGTATGCCGCTTCTCCAAAAGCTTCTTTGGTCTCTTCGAAAATCTGATCCTTCAGTTCTTTGACAAGTGCATCGATCTCTTTACCCATACAACCTTTCCCTCCCTGAACTCTTTAAGCTGTAAACCCACTTCCAGGACTGTTCGCCCGGTTCGAACATTCTCCCTTTCAGTGGCTCGGAGTGGATACGGGCTGCGCTGATATTGCCTCCGCTTTCACTCTCGAGTCATATAGGATCCACACTTGGGGCACTTTGTTTCAAAACACGGCACGCCGCGCTCGTGGGGTGCTCTGTGACCGCAGTCGGGGCAGACGCACTGACCACCAGGGCCGAGCGCCCGTCCACCGCCCATGCCTCTACCTCGGCCGGAGCCGTTTTGTCCTCGGCCCCCACCACCTGATCCTTGGCCTCTTGGTATCATCATCTTTTGCCTCCGCAAAAAATCATCTGTCCCCAGCATCATACCCCTGCACTGAGAGACTGTCTCGGAACTCGAATCAGGAGTTCTCTTATCATTTCGATCCCTGCGAAACTTGTCCTTGAGAAATCAGGAAGCGGGGGAGAAATCTTAGAATATCGCTGTCTCCGGTTTCAGGATTTCTCGGCTGGCGGCTCGAAATGACATTCCTGCAAACCCTCCAAGAGAAGAAGGCAGAGGCAGGGGGTGTCAGTGATCGCAGATGTTGTCCCCGGTCACCAAGGTGTCCGAAAGGTATTGGTGCACCAGAGACTCCGGCGACTCCGTCGGCGCACCTATCACCACCTTAATTCCGTTTTCATTGAAAAGCTGCTGGGCCCGCGCTCCCATGCCGCAGGCAATGATCACGTGAGCGCCCTTTTCATGGAGCCATCTGGGGAGAACCCCGGGTTCGTGAGGAGGAGGAACATGCATGGATTCGCCCTTGATGTCCCCCTTTACCGTTTCGATCAGTGCAAACTGCTCGCAGTGCCCGAAATGGGCGCAAAGCTTGCCGCCTGCCACAGGCACGGCAAAAATAATCCGGTCCCCTGACCGCACGGCTTGCTCCTTTTTTTCTTCCATGGCAACGGATTCCTCCTTTGTTGTAAGCTTGATGACCTGATCCACCATCTTGCTGAATTCCTGGATAAACGGCCGTTCTCGACCATCAAAGGCAGCTAGATTCCCCGCATCCCCCTTCTGCACGAACTCGGGTTCGATGGGAAGACTCGCCAAAAGCGGCAAGTTCTCCTTTTTCGCCATAAATTCGCCTCCGCGGGCACTGAACAGATCGATCCGCTTTCCGCAATGGGGGCATTCCAGGCCGCTCATGTTTTCCACGATCCCCAGGATCTCCATGTTCACGTGCCGGCAGAAGTTGATGGATTTTCGCACATCGGCCAGGGAGATTTCTTGGGGCGTGGTGACGATAAGGGCCTTGGCGTCAGGAATCGTCTGGGCTATGGTCAGGGGCTCATCGCCGGTTCCCGGCGGGGAGTCAATGATCAGGTAATCCAGCTCCGGCCAGTCAATATCTGAAATGAATTGCCGGATAACGCCTATCTTGAGAGGGCCCCTCCAGATCGTGGCCAAGTCCTTGTCTTCACCCATCAGGGATTCGATGGATATGACCCGTAAGTTGGGGAGAAAATGAATGGGTTCGGCTTTACCTGCTTCACTGACATTCTGGATATTGTCTTTCAAACCCAGCAGTCTCGGTATGCTCGGCCCGTGAAGATCAATATCCATCAAGCCGACGGCTTTCCCTTTTTTGGCAAGACCAATGGCCAAGAAGGCTGCCAAGCTGCTTTTGCCGACCCCCCCTTTACCACTCATAACCAAGAGCTTGTTCTTAATGTGCCCCAACATCTTCCTTATCTCAGCATCCTGCAACTGATGCTTTTCCTCACGGCTTTGTGGGCCTACATTCTGCTGTCCATTACTCATTCCGATTTCAACCTCCTATTCATGTTCTTTCTCTAATAAAACGGAATCCTCCCGGTGAGCTTTGCCTTTCTTTTTAGATCCCAACCTGAGGCCCAGGGACTTGATGTTTTCTCTCAGTCCATTTCCGTTGCAACCCGGCATCAAGAACCGGGTGTGGGCCAGATCTCCTTGCATACAAGCCTCCAGGACATCCTCGGCATGTCCTGATATACCCGAAATCACCCTGATGTCGGATGCTATGAGCATTCTCAGGAAGGGTCGTGAAACAGCACCGCATATCAAGACGTCTACTCCAAGACTTTGAATACGAAAGCAACGTCGAGATAAATCTTGCTCGTCAAGAAATATCTCGAACCGGGAGGCTTCACTCTCTTCCTCCACATCAAAAATCAAAAGCCTCGAAGCCGTGTCTAACACAGGCGACACCTTGCGCTCCCAGATCGGAATAGCTATTCTCATAACCCGTCACCCTTTACGCGTTCTGGCTTCCTGAAAGCAATGGGCTAACCCTTCTTTTCGAGGTCCTTAATTCGGCCTTGGATCTCTTCCATCTGATTCTTGAGCTCTGATGCCTGCTTCTTCAGGGCGTCCAACTCTTCCTCACGGGTCAGGGGATTTGTATCTCTTGGCCCGGAGCTGCCCATGCCGCGGCCCATGCCCATGCCGCGACCCATGCCCATGCCGCGACCCATACCGCGACCCATACCGCGACCCGCACCCATGCCGAAATGGTCCGACACGTTCGGCGAGTCGGTAACCTTCAAATCTCCCTTCTTGTATCGCTCGACAGCCTCTCTCACTGATCCGCTCTGGCCCGTAATGAGGGATACTCCGGCCGCAGAGAGGGTCCTAACCGCGTTCGGTCCACAGTTACCTGTAATCACCGCCTTCGCCCCTGTTGAAGCAACAAATTGCGCCGATTGAATTCCCGCACCACCTCCCAGGGACGCACTGTCGTTGGGAAAAGCCTCAAAACTCATGTCCTCAGTGTCCACGATCACGAAGTAGGCACACCGACCAAAACGAGGGTCAATCTCCGAATCCAGTTGGCTTCCACTGGCGCTTACAGCGACCTTCATAATTCAAAATCCCCTTTCTTAGGTTATTTCACCCTATTCTCAATTAACGCCTCCATCGCCCTCTTCCGCACCGACCACGGCCCATCCCTTTGCACCGTCCCCTTCCCCCAAAGCCGAATGGCTTTATGGAGAAGTTTTGAAGAAAAGAGTCGATGTCTACACCGCCTGGAGCGCTGTTGAAAGTCGGATTGTAAGCCCAGGCGCGGAGAGATTGGTCATAAACGCTTTTTCGCTCTCTGTTTCCCAAAACATGGTAGGCCTCGTTCAGCTCTTTCAGCCTCTCAACCGCACCAGGGTTGTTGCCGTTTCTATCCGGATGGTATTGCATGGCCAGCATCCGGTACGTCTTCTTGATCTCTTCATCCGACGCATCAGCCCCAAGGCCCATCACTCCGTAGTAATTTTTTGTCTCCATGGATCACATCTCTTCAATCGTCCCGGTCCCTCCGGCAACCGACGCCGGAAGAGCATGGAGGTGTTTCACAGCGTTCTTCTCTGCCGCAACAGGTACGGCCGGCAGCCCTCTGGGGAGAATGACTCATGAATGACATGACAGACATGAGTTTTTCCATTTTAGTGCTGCCACATTGTTTGCACACCAACTCTTCGTCGGTCCCCACTCCGGTCAAAAACTCAGAAACAGCGCCGCACGCTTGGCAGCGATACTCGTAAATGGGCATGGACAACCTCCCTGTCCCGTGTTTTGCTTCGCCTCGAGGAAAAGGAGCCGGGCAAGAAAATCAGACCCAGTGCCCTTCCACGTTCGCCTCATTGGCTGCAGTATACTGTCCGTTCATATAGGCCCTGACCGCCTCCCGGACGGTTCCCTTAACCCCTACAACAACGGGAACGCCGGCGGCCTGGAGAACCCTAAATGCCTTGGGTCCGCAGTTCCCTGTCAAGACCGCGTCCGGGCGATGGGCAATGATGTTCTGGGCCGCCTGGATCCCCGCTCCCTGGGGAAGATCTAGAGTCTGTTTGTTCTCAACCACATCAAAAGACAGGGTATCTGTATCAACCAAAAGGAACTTCAAGGCCCTGCCGAACTTTGGATCCACCTCAGCATCCAGGTTCTCTTCCTGGCAGCTCACAGCGACGCGCATGGATGATTTTCCTCCTTTTCCGTGTTTCCCTAAAAACTTCCTGTACTGACCAAACCCAATCCCAGGACTTGCATGGATCATTAATGAGCATTTTCTATGCCAATACCCAAGTTTGTGGGATGGCACACATTAACAAACTGAAATGTATGCATAAATTTGGCGGGTCACCATATCGGGGAGTAGGGACATTGCAAAGAATAATTTCATATATGCAATATAGATAGGAAGGTTATTGCATTATTGCAATCATCCCGGAGTGGATTCCCTGCTGTAGCTATACTTTTCTGGGGTCTCGATATTGAGGCGTTTCATTTTTCGCCACAAAGTGGTTGGGTGAATACCCATCTGGGCTGCAGTTCCCGAAAAGACGCTGCATCTCCTTGGCCAGCCTTTTGGGGCCTATTCCAGTTCTTTCCCGCAGGTAATCAGGAAGATGCTCCAGGCTGATGAGGCTGTTCTTGCAGACAACGATAGCGTACTCAATAATGTTTTCCAGTTCCCGGATGTTGCCGGGGAAATCATGGGCCATTAAAACCGGCAAAACCTCTGGAGAAAGACCTTGGATTTCCTTTCCGGAAAGCCGCCCGAATTTCCTGATAAAATGCTCTACAAGGAGCGGGATGTCCTCTTTCCTCTCCCTGAGCGGCGGAAGAACCAGCTTGACCACATTGACCCGGTAATAGAGATCCGGTCGGAATTTCCCCGCCGCCACCAATTCTTCTAAGTTCTTGTTCGTAGCCGCCACAACGCGCACATCCGTCTTGAGAGACTCCGTGCTCCCAAGCGGCTCGTAGACCTTGTCCTGAAGAACCCGAAGCAGTCGTATCTGCAGTGCAGGAGAGATGTCCCCGATTTCATCCAAAAAAAGGGTCCCTCCGTTCGCCAAGGCGAGTCGTCCGGGCTTGTCCTTAAACGCCGTACTGTGCGCCCCTTTTTCATAGCCGAAGAGTTCCGATTCCAGGAGCGTATCGGGTAGAGATCCGCAATTGAGCGTAATCAGGGGCCCTTTTTTTCTTGGGCTGAGAGAGTGGATCGCCTTGGCAAACAGCTCCTTGCCCGTTCCGCTCTCCCCTTCCAGGAGAATAGTGGCATCGCTTTCAGAAACCTGCTCCAGTATTCCGAAAAGA
>JARRRH010000152.1:0-9884 GCA_037380925.1 Deltaproteobacteria bacterium
TTATTCCAGAAGTGTTCAGAGCATTCAAAGGCATGGAGAAAATAAAGGCAGACGTACTGATTATCGGTATGGGGGCGGCGGGCCAGCTCGCAGCGCTTTACGCCCATGACGCGAATCCCCAACTGGACATTGTTATGGTCACAAAAGCCCTCAAAGGCAAGGGAGGGTGTAGCCGCATGGTGCAAGGCGGGTTCAATGTGGTGCTCAATCCGGAAGATTCCCATGAAAAGCATCTGATGGACACGCTCAAAGGCGGGCAGTACCTTAATGATCAGGAACTTGCCAAGACGCTGGTAGAGAGCGCCACACCGACGATCAAAGAGATGGAGAACCGTTTCGGGTGTTTCTTTGATCGCAACCCAGACGGCACGGTACATCAAAAACCCTTTGCAGGACAATCCTTCGACAGGACGGTGCACAAAGGTGACCTGACCGGCATCGAGATTATCAGCCGATTCACCGAGCAGGTGATGAAACGGGGCATTCCGGTCCTGGAGGAGTGCCGAGCTGTGGATCTTTTGACGGATGCGTCCGGGCAATCGGTAACCGGAGCGCTCCTCCTGGATATAAGGCGGGGGGATTTTATCATAGCTGAAGCTTTGGCGACCTTGGTAGCGACCGGAGGAGGACCGACGAACTACCGATTTCACGCTCCAGGCCCGGAAAAATCGGTCGATGGACTGGCCATGCTCTATAGGGCAGGTGTCCTCATGCGGGACATGGAAATGGTTCAGTTCCATCCAACAGGTCTCATCGTTCCTGGAAGTGTGGTAGCCGGGTCCTTGCTGGAGGAAGGCCTGAGGGGGGTGGGCGCCCACCTATTTAACGGCGAAGGCGAGCGTTACATGAAGCGCTACGCCCCGGACCTGATTGAACGGGCAACCCGGGATGTAGTGAGCCGGTCTTCTTATCTTGAGATTGCTGAGGGGCGAGCTTGTCAGGAAGGCGGAGTTTACATCGTTGCGTCGCACCTCGGCGCGGAGTATGTGGAAAAAAACTTTCCGGGGATGTGCCGTCGTTGCCGACAGTTCAACTATGACCTTGCGAGGGGACCGGTGCCTGTCTCACCATCAGCTCACTACGTCATGGGAGGGGCTGCGATTGACAAGCATTGCAGGACATCTCTTGAGCGCCTTTTTGTGGCAGGTGAAGACAGTGGTGGTGTGCACGGCGGTAATCGGCTGGGGGGCAACGGCATTTGTGATTCCTGTGTTTACGGCAGACAAGCAGGAAAGGCTCTGGCTGAATATCTTCGAGAAGAGAAGGGAAAGGCACCCGAAACCATGCCTGGATTGACCGAGCAATTCATAGCCAAGTACACGGCGCCGTTCGACCGTGAGTCAGGTCCCGGACCCTTTGAACTCAGGGATCAGCTTCGTGAGACCAACTGGAACCTGGTGGGAGTAGTGCGTAAAGAGCCGGATCTTTCTGAGGCTATCGATTCTATCGAGGCCATCGGGGAAGAGGCCAAAAAAGTTCGGCTGAAGGGAAGAATTGCTTACAACATGGCGTGGAATTACGCCATCGATCTCCTGAATATGGTGGATGTATCCCGTTTGACAGCACGGTCCGCACAACTGCGCAAAGAGTCCAGGGCGGCCCATTATCGGAGCGATTTCCCCCACCAGGATGATCGGAACGGGCTTTACAATATTTTCGTCAGAAAAGGTGAAAATGGAATGCCCGTATTTGAAAAACGCCCTGTTCAATTTACATACAAAAGCTTAGAGGCATGTCAACGTTATCGGAAATAAGGACACAGAGGACCGGGAGCAATATAATGGCTCAAGAAATCAGAATGGAACAACGGGAGCCTCTCCAATGGAAAGAGTTGGACCCTTACAGACGCCGAAGCACCGCCATAGGAATGTGGGCCTGGATCTGGCAACGCATCTCGGCAATGGCCATCATCGTGCTGCTTTGCCTGCATCTCACCCTGACATATAAGCCGCTTATTCAGTTTCTCTTACTTGTGGTCGTCACCTTTCACGCGGCGCTGGGATTAAGAGTCATTTTGCTCGATTTCAATGTGGTCAATGTCAAGTATCAAAAAATTCTCATTTGGGGATTGTTGGGGCTCGGCCTTGTTGTTTTCGTCCTCATTTGGAAATACATCTATTAGCACGTTGACATTGAAGCTTTTTCTAAACTTTTGCAGTTCTTTGCTTTCCGCCTGCATCTACGTGCCATAGCCGCTTTGGCGAAGGGCAGCGAAAGGAAAAGAGAGTACCGGCGGGGTTGAAAAGATTATGTCTCCACCAGCCAATAAAAGGCGTATTGTCAAGATATTCCGGTACGATCCACTCAAGGGAGGGGCAGGTCATTATGATCGATTTGAGTTGGACGTAGAAGACGAGACCACGACGACCATTCTTGATGTCCTCTTGAGAATCCAGAAAGAACAGGATCCCTCCCTCTCTTTCCGATATGCCTGCCGGGTGAACATGTGCGGGTCCTGCGGTATGGTGATCAATGGAAGAGAGGCGCTTGCCTGTAAAACCAATGTGTCCGACCTGAACAAAGAGACGGAGATCACCATAAGGCCGTTGAATCATTTTCCCATTATTAAGGACCTAGTCGTGGATATGGAGCCTTTCTTCAAGAAGCTTGAAGAGGCTTTAAACTATTTTGACCCCAGCACCGAGGAATTCGAACCTGCCGTCATCCGCCCGGATTCCAAAGAACGTCGGGCCATTGGGCTTGCCACCGAATGTATCGCGTGCGGCTGTTGTGTTTCAAGCTGTACCATGGCCAACTACCACGACGATTATGCCGGGCCGGCCGCTTTAAACCGTGCATTCACTCTGATTTTCGACAGCCGGGACGGTTTGCACGAGAAGCGCATGAACCGGATACTGGAATCCTGCTACCATTGCAGAACAGAATTCAATTGCACCGAGGTATGCCCCAAGGACATAAGCCCGACCAGGGCCATCAAATACATCCAGCGGCTAGCCATGAAAGAGATGGTGCCACTAAAAAAGCGACCGGCCCTGGAAGAAACACCCGAAGCGAGAAGTGCCGTTCAGGCTGTCGAAAGGACTGTCAAAGACAGACATGAGCGCACTCCTGAAGATGCGGAGCGAAGGAATTTTTTAAAAGGACTCACTTACGGATTGGGCGCTGCTACGGCTCTCTCTCTTGTAGGGGTGCTGAGTTTCGCCTTTGTGGGCCCATCTCTGCGGAAAACACCGAAAAGGTGGGTGAAGGTAGAGAAAATGGAAAATTTGCCTTCCGGGCAGATTACAACCGTCAACATTCGTTACCAAGTTCACTCCGGTTTTTACAAACAGGAGGTTGTCAAGCCTGTAATGGTGTGCCGGAGACCTGACGTGAACAGGGTAGTGGTTTACAACACCACTTGCACCCATCTCGGTTGCACAGTCCACTGGGATGAACGCAAAGGCCTTTTCTTGTGCGCCTGTCACGGTGGGACCTTTGATATTGACGGGCAGGTGAAGGCAGGCCCTCCCCCCCGCCCCCTTGATCGGCACCAATTTAAGGTGGAGCACGGCACCATGTTTGTGGAGGTGGCCTAGGATGTCCCGATTTGGGGATTTCATCTCTGAACGCATTGGCTGGAGTGCTTATTTAAGGCCCTTCCTGTACAAAAAGCTGCCCCCGGATCTTGGATGGTCTGCCACGCTCGGCAGTCTGTGTGTTTTACTCTTTGTTGTGTTGGCGGTCACCGGAATGTTCCTGGCCATGTATTACAATCCTTCCCCTGACAAGGCCTATCAATCCATCGACTATATCATGAATGACGTACATATGGGTTCCATTTTGCGGGGCATCCATCATTGGGCTGCCAGCGCCATGGTGATTGCGGTTTTCCTTCACATGTTGAGCAACTATTTTTCAGGTGCCTTCAAGGCTCCCAGAGAACTGACGTGGATTATCGGGGTGTGCCTTTTTCTTGTTACCTTAGGTCTTGGGTTTACGGGATATCTTCTTCCCTGGGATCAAAAAGCCTATTGGGCGACCGTAGTCAGCTCAAATATACCCGGAGACGTACCGGTAGTGGGTGAATTCATTAAGCGCTTTCTGCTGGCAGGGGGGGACGTTTCCGGATTAACGCTCACCCGGTTCTACGCCGTTCACATGCTCATACTTCCGGGTCTCCTCGCGTTTCTCGCAGCTTTCCACATCTATCTGGTAAGGATCCACGGCATGGCGGAACATCCTGCATCTGCATCGTTTTCAAGCGGGGAAAAGCCGTCTGAAGGGTCAGAAAAGAGGCCCTATCATTCCTATCGTTTTTTCCCAGAGCATTTGGCCAAGGCTTCCATTGTCTTTGCCATTGTGTTGGCGTTGATCCTTCTTCTGTCTGTTTTCGCGGAAGTGCCTAGGGAACAGATCGCAGGGACGATAGACGAAAGCTACCTGCCCAGACCGGAGTGGTATTACATGTGGCTTTTCCAAATCCTGACCTATTTTTCCGGCCCCACAGAAGTGGTTGGAAGTGTGGCGATCCCCTTGTGTATCATTCTTCTTCTTTTTTTCCTTCCCTTCTTGAGCAAATCCACACTGCGCGCCTTCGCTGATCGACCGTTGGCAACCGCTATTGGGGCTTCTTCCATTGTGGGCATTGTGTTTCTGACCCTGATGGGGTTTGCAGGAGCCCGGCCTTACGGCGAAATCATCATGGTTCCGGACCGAGAGCTGACTGCCCTGGAATCACAGGGTCTCTGTGTTTTTGTGGACCGAGAGTGTGCCTACTGTCATCAGATCTTGGGAAAAGGGGGCAGGAGAGAAGGTCCCGATCTGTCCAACATGGTAGCAAAGGAAAAGAGCAAAGAGACACTTGTGACTTTTATCAGGGACCCCAAGACGGTGCGGAAATGGACGACCATGCCCAAATATGATCTCTCGGAGAAGGATCTAAACGCCTTGGCATCCTTCATCTTGTCTCTAAATTTCGATCGCTACAAGCCCAAGACCGTCTATCGCGAGGACCTCATTGAAAAAATGGATGGTCAATAAAATTCAGACAAGCAAAGCGTCATCCCCGGGCTCTCCTCAGTCCGCCATCCGCCTCATCTTCATCATGTGCACGGCCGAAGTACTGAACATGGCCGGTGTTTTCACCTTCCCCGCCCTTCTTCCTCGATTTTTGGAACAATGGGAACTGACCAATATCCAGGCGGGCTGGATCAACGGGATCTATTTTGCGGGATACACCGCGGCCGTCCCGGTGCTTGTAAGTCTGACAGACCGCTTGGATGCGCGACGGATCTATCTTACGAGCGCCGGTGTTTGCGTATTGACAGCTTTCCTCTTTTCGGTGCTTGCTCGCGGGTTCTGGACAGCGCTCCTTTTTCGCAGTCTCGGTGGACTGGGGCTGGCCGGCACCTTTATTCCCGGCCTCAAAGTGCTTGTGGATCGAACGGCAGGCAAGGCGCAGGCAAGGGCTATAGCCGTGTACACCGCAGCCTTCGCCTTGGGAACCAGCCTTTCCTTTTTTGCCGCCGGTGAGTTGGATGCTCGCTTGGGTTGGCGCTGGGCTTTTGCCTTTGCAGCGGCGAGTGCTCTTTTGGCCCTGGTGCTTGCCGCGGTCACGGTGAGACCGAGGCCGCTTCAGCCCGAACATGTGCCGGACACCCACCTTTTGGATTTCCGGCCGGTTCTTCGCAACCGCAAAGCCTTATCCTTTGTGTTGGCCTATGCCTGTCACATGTGGGAACTCTTTGCCCTGCGGTCATGGGTGGTGGCTTTTCTTGCTTTTAGCCTCAGCCTGCAGGGTCAGACCAAGACCATCTGGTCTCCTTCCGCTGTGGTTGCGGCGGCAGCCCTTGTAGCCATGTTGGCCAATGTAGGGGGGGCGGAACTGGCCGTTCATATCGTCTGGTGGCGGCCTTGTCCGTGGTCTACACCATGTTCGCCCAAGGAGATTCCGGAGCCCTTCACACCGGCACGGTCCTATCCGCGGAACACGGGCGGCAGGGGATCACCATGGCGTTCCAGTCCCTGCTTGGTTTTGCCAGTGCTTCGGTAGCACCGCTGATTGTAGGGGTCGCTTTGGATTTGTCCGGGAAAGGCCAAACCGCGACCTCGTGGGGCATTGCCTTTATCACCATGGGCCTGGTGCCGGCCTTGGGTCCTTCTATCATGAGGGTGCTCAGTGAAGAGTCAGCCACGAAAGCCCAGTGTTAAGTGAGTTATGGACACACATGGTGTTTAACATATTTTTCTCCCTTTTTCATCACCGCACCCTCGCTTATAAGTTTTTCCAAGTGCTTCCTCATGAGTAACCGTTCGCCGAACTCATAGAAGGCTTTGGGCTCTCTGGGCTTTCTGTAGATAATCCGAGCCCCCACAATCTGGGCAAAGCTGCGGGGTTCCTCCAAGAGTTCCAGAAGCTTTCTTTCTCTTTTCCGAATCACATCCAGGTACTCGTCCCAGAGATGACTGGGGTCCTCTTCAAATACGCCGGTCTCATGGCAGGTAAGCCACACTTTCGCCGGAATCGCTCTCAGATGGTTTACGGACTTAATCGTCTCTTCGATACTCGCGTGGACATCGCCGTACCAGGGGCCGAACTTCGTGAGGTCATAGTCTGCCAGGGCAAGCACCTCCGGTTCCCTGAATAAAAATGCCGTGTGGCCGGGCGTATGCCCCGGTGTCCCAATCACCTCTACGGTCACGCTGTCAAGACGGATAACCTCCCCATTCCGGAGAAAATGCGCGGGCTTTCGAGGGCGGAAATGGAATTGCTCTACAAGGACCGCTTTCCAGTATGCCCGCTCATCCTGGCTCATCTCCCCATAAGAATCCATGAAAAGGTCAAGATCCGACAAAGGAGGTGCATCAGCTTCGGAGATACGAAAGGGATGGTCGTCAAACAAGTCCAGATGCATAATATGGTCTTCATGCCAATGGCTTAGCCAGATTTCCTTAACACTGGAATTTTTCGCCAGGTCAACGAGCCTTTCTCTGTTAGATGCAGGGTCTATCAATACACCTGCCTCCTCAATGTAAATGGAATGGCAAAAGGGATATTTGCCTTGGTTTTCACCGGCAATGAATGTTATGGGCCCGAAGTGTTTTTCTTCCATCTTTTTCCTCGATTTTCATGGATCCACGATTTCATGCAAGGTCCCGCTTCGAGGGACTTTCAAAACAGCCTGGCCGGAACAGCCCGCACTGTACCCGGGTCATAATGCCTTTGCCACTGGAGATTACAGAATAAAGGGCAAAGAATCAATGCGTGCTGGATTGCACTTGACACAGTCGATCCATTTTCCCTATGCTCTAACCTCCGGCAGGCAAATCTGTATCATTCCACATTACCGTCACATGTCATTCAGAAGACGTTCAGAGCCTTTTCCCGTGGTCAAACGTTTCCTGCGTAATCATGGGCAGTCATTTGCCGGAAGAAAGAGAAAAAACAGCACTTCAGAACACTGAGAAATGGGATAGGTGAAAGCACGGCCGAGGCGAAAATGCAAGGCATGGTAAGGACGACTTGCGGATTGTGTTATGCAGGCTGCGGGATCCTGATTGTGCATAAGGAAGGACGGCCTTACAAGGTCCTGGGCGATCCTGACAGCCCGGTCAACCACGGAACTTTATGCGAGAAGGCCCTGGCCTCTCTCGACTACCTCCATCATCCGGAACGGCTAAGACACCCTCTGAGGCGCAAAGGCGACCGAGGTGATGGCCTTTGGGAGCGGGTTTCGTGGGACGAGGCCCTTGAAACGGTGGCGGGACGACTGAAGGACCTGGAGGAGCGGTCCGGCCCGGAATCGGTGGCCTTCATCCAGGGGGCGGCCAAGGGACTTCAGGACACCTATCTGTGGCGATTTGCCAACGTGTTCGGGAGCCCCAATTTCGTATCCCAGGGCTATGTGTGTTTTCTTCCCCGGAAATTCGGCTCTGTGCTCACCTTCGGCTTCTCCCCGAGCCCGGATTACGATAATGGACCGGCTTGCGTCATGGTCTGGGGATCCTTCAAGCCAAAGGCTGCCGAATTTCAAAAGACCCTAGACGCCAAAGGATGGGGGGCCAAGCTCCTTGTCGTAGACCCTAGATGCACATCTCTTTCCCGGAATGCCGACCAGTGGATTCGGATACGACCCGGTTCAGACCTGGCCCTGGCTTTGGGTTTTATCCATGTGGTTCTAAACGAACATCTCTATGACAGGGACTTTGTGGAATCCTGGACAGTGGGGCTTGAAGGACTCATTCGCCACGTGCAAGATTATGCGCCGGGGAAGGTATCGGAGATCACGTGGGTGCCTGAAGAAATAATCCAGGAATCGGCAAGATTATACGCTCGGACAAAGCCGGCTTGCATTCAGATGGGAAACGCTTTTGAGCACACTATCAACAGCCTTCAAACGGTGAGGGCCCTCTCCATTCTCAAGGCGATCACGGGCAATATCGGAATCCCGGGAGGCGAGGTGTACCGAAAGCCGCTTCCCATTCTGGACCGGTACGATCCGAGGCTGACCCTCCGGGACGCGTTGCCCAAGGAAAAGGCATCTTTGCGTCTGGGATCGGACATGGGTTTCCTGCCTCTTTTTCATTACGCCCATCCACCTGCGGTGATCAAGGCCATGGCGAAAGGGAGGCCGTACCCGGTGAAGGGAGCCTATATCCAGGGCGCCAATCCTCTCCTCACTTACCCTAACGCGCGGGCGACGTATCGAGCCTTTAGGGATTTGAGTTTTCTTGCAGTGGCAGAGCACTTCATGACCCCCACCGCGGCTATGGCCGATATCGTTCTCCCGGCAGCGACATTTCTGGAATTTGACAGCGTCGTGTATCCCCCCTACTATCCCATTGCCCAAATTCAGCGGCGGGTGGACCGGGTGGTGGATTGCCGTTCCGACTTCGAGATTCTGGGTGGGATCGCCGGCAAAATGGGCCTGGGAGAGCACTTCCCGGAGGATGAGCGGTTATTTTTGGACGAAGTTCTGGCCCCAGGGGGACTGGATTTCGAAACATTCGTAGCGGCCGGTCCCATGGTGGGCGAAAGGGTTTGCGGCCACTTCAGGGAAAAAGGGTTCGACACGCCCTCGGGTAAGGTGGAGCTTTTCTCGAGGCAGCTGGAAGCGTGGGAACAGGATCCTCTGCCGGTTTACCGGGAGCCCCCGGAGACCCCGTTGAGCGATCCGGACCTTGTTGAGGAGTACCCTCTGGTCTTGACTTCATGGAAATCGGAATACTACCGCCATTCCGGGGGTAGGAATGTTCGCAGGTTGAGAGACCTGCATCCGGATCCCGTCATTCTGATTCATCCGGAAACAGCCTCAGCCTTGGGGATCCGTCAGGGCGAGTGGGTGCGTGTGGTCACAAGAAGAGGCCATATCAAGCAGAAGGCCCTGTTCTCCGAGTTCCTAGATCCAAGGGTTGTGGGGGCTGATTACGCCTGGTGGTTTCCGGAGCGGGGTGTGGAGACGTTGTACGGCTGGGACGAATCCAATCTGAACATCCTCACCGACCAAGAGCCGCCCTATGGCCGAGAAGTGGGAAGCGCCAACCTTCGCAGTTTTCTTTGCAGGGTGGAAAAGGCATAGAACAGGCACCCGAGCGTAAGATAAGGATATTTCATGGAAACTTTAATCTGCGAAAGGAGGACAAACAGATGAAAAAAAGGCAAGCTTTTTTGACTGGCGTGGTTGTGCTTTTCGCACTTCTTTCCCTCACCTTCTGGGAAAAGGGATGGTGCGCCGAGTGGCCGAAAACCGTGACCGTCATTTCACCTGCCCCCGGCGCGTCGGTCCATATGGTCCTCGTCGGAGTGGGCAAAGCAGTGGAGAAATACACCCCCATCGAGAATTGGATCGTACAGCCCCTTGGAGGCCCGAGCCTGTGGTTGCCCATGATGAAGGAGGGCAAGTGCGATTTTGCCAATCACAGCGCCCCGGATATCCTCAATG
>JARRRH010000153.1:0-8648 GCA_037380925.1 Deltaproteobacteria bacterium
CTTGACCAAAGGACAGATGGAGATATTCCCTTACACGGACTGGTACCTTATAGGCGGGAACTTCGATCTCCAGAGAACCCTTAACATGTGGATGGAAAAGCACGATGATGCCTTGTCAAAGGGATTTGCGGGGGTGAGGGTAAGCGGTAACCCTTACTGGATCGACAACAAGAAGGACTGGGATGATTTTACCGCATATGAGGCGGCGATCAACAACGTAATCGGCGGCACAAAACTGCTGGTGCTTTGCACTTACTCTCTCAAGAAATGCGGAGTGGTGGAGATTCTGGATGTTATAAAAAATCACGAGTTTGCCCTTGCCATGAATCAGGGAAAGTGGCAGGTGGTCAGCATGCCTGCTTTTGGACAGGGCCGCCTTGCATGACAATCACGGTTAATAGCAGTGGTTTGAAGACCCCTAAATCAAAGGCAAAGGAACAATGGAAAGTATGCGCCCGATTTACTCCGATAAACGGCAATCCGGCATTCCCTTAATCGGAAATCTTCCCTGGGGCACGGACTTCTGCCAGTTTTACCAGACTGAGAAGGACCTGATTGAAATCCTCGTGCCTTATTTCAGGGCAGGGCTCGAGAGCAACGAGCTCTGTGTATGGATAACTTCCGGAGCCTTCAGCGCTGAAGATGCGAGGAAGGCCTTGAAAAATGCCCTGCCCCATTTCAATGAATATGTCGATAAGGGGCAGATGGAGATAATTCCCCAGAGGCGCTGGCGGGCGCAGGGTGAAAAGACAAATGAGACAATCGTTTCAAAGCTTGACAAGGCCGTGTTAAACGGCTTTGACGGCCTCAGATTAGCATGTAACGCTTTCCCTGGAAGGAGAAGCGGCAAAGCCTTTACCTTCGATGGGGTCGATGTCATTAGCAGATATAACGTATTAGCAGTCTTTTCCTACCCTCGCGATAAGTTCGATGCAGTAGGCCTGATGGAAGCCGTAAAGAACCACCGGTTTGCACTAGTTCGGAATGCAGACTGCTGGGAGCTTATCGAGAGTTCAGAGGTTCGGACCATCAAGGACGCCCTCAAGCGGAGCGAGGAAAAACTGCATTCCCTTTTCAGCAACATGTCCGAAGGGTTTGCCTATCACAGGATCGTGCTGGATGCCAAAGGGGGACCCTGCGACTACATCTTCTATGAGGTCAATGACGCCTTCGACAAGCTTACGGGCCTCAAGGGAGAAAACATCATCGGCAAGAGGGTAACTGAGGTTCTTCCGGGTATCGAGAATGACCCAACAGACTGGATCGGGAAATGCGGGCAAGTCGCTTTGACAGGAAAGCCCATGCAGTTTGAAAACTACTCCGAGTCGCTTGACAAATGGTATTCCGTCTCGGCCTATAGTCCGCACAAGGGCTATTTTGCCGTGACCTTCAGCGACATAACAGAACGAAAGCAGGCGGAGCAAGATCTGCGCAAGGCGCACGATGAACTGGAGCTTCGAGTCCAGGAGAGGACCTCAGAACTGCAGGTATCCAATAAGGCCCTTATGGAATATGCCGCAAAACTTGAAAAACTGAACGAGGAGTTGCAGGATTTTGCTTTTGTTGCCTCTCATGATTTGCAGGAGCCGCTGAGAAAAATTCTGACATTTAGTGGTATGGCTATAAAGAGATGTGAACCAGCCTTGGACAGTAAGGCAAAAGAATACCTGGACCGGGTGATCAATTCGGCAAAACGTATGCGGCAGCTTCTGCACGACCTGCTCCAATTCTCCAGGGTAGCGACGAAACCGGAGTCGTTCAAAGAAATTGACCTTGGCAAAATGGCCAGGGAAGCGGCCAACCTCTTCGAAGAGGATCTCAGACAATCAGGCGGTCTGATCGAGATCAAAAACCTGCCCCACATCGAGGCCGATGAAACCCAGATGCTGCGCCTCTTTCAAAATCTTATCGGCAATGCCTTGAAATTTCGCGGCAAGGAAAACCCTCGAATTAAAATCTATGCAAGGGACGATGGGCAGCCATGGGAGATCTTTGTAAAAGATAATGGCATTGGATTTGACCCGCAGTTTGCTGAACGGATTTTTAAGCCCTTCCAGAAATTGCATGGCCGCAAGGAATACGAAGGCACAGGAATGGGACTTGCCATATGCCGCAAAATAGTTGAGTGGCATGGGGGTACTATCAGAGCAGAGAGCAGGGCTGGGAAAGGTTCGACTTTTATTGTCAGAATGCCTGTAAAACGCAACAGCAGAGAGGGCATATAGTGAGACCCGGGCATCAACAGGCTGTTTTGATGGCTGACGACGATGAAGAGGACTGCTTCCTGGCGAAAGAAGCGTTTGAAGCAAGTGGAGCAAAAGCGACCTTTTCCTGTGTTGAGGACGGGATCAAGCTTATGGACTATCTTTCGAAGCGCTCCCGTTCTAGCCCAAATGGACTGCCCAACTTGATCTTGCTTGACCTGAACATGCCACTCAAAGATGGCCGCGAAGCCCTTCTGGAAATCAAATCCGCGCCCGCTCTTCAACAAATCCCTATTGTTATTCTGACTACATCCGAAGAGGAAAAGGACATCGCATTCAGCGCTAAAGCAGGGGCGAATTCTTTCATCACCAAACCGGTGACTTTCCATGAATGGGTCGAAATAATGAAATCCCTAGCCGAAAATTGGCTTTCGGGGTAGCCGGCTAGCTAAAAAGAGAGGCCAAGTTGCAGCACGACCAAACGCCACCGGTTCTTTTTCATGCAAAGAACAGGGGTCTTGTAGAATAGCCCTTTCAATAAGGCATTGATTAACCGTCCAGATACCTTGCCATTATCCTATGTTGGCCCTTCATCCGCGAGTCATTTGCCGCAGCAGCTTTAACCCGATTTCCACATATTCGCTTCCCAGTCTTTATTTAACCACGTTTCCCCCAATTTCCGATGTCATTGTTTCCTTCAGTATTGCCTCTAAAAATCTCTGTTGCTCTTTTTCGAGAATGATAAGTTCTTTGCTCTCGGCAGGGTATCCTTTTTCATCGTGATCCTTACGGTCCATCATTTTCCGGCTCCTTAATCTTGTAACATCGCGGCTAGCTGTCCAAGGACAACTTTTCGGCTATCCTCGACATATCCAATTGAAATTGAATACTCTCAATCGCAACGGCAATGCTGTGGCTCAGATCTGAAAAAAAGGAGACATCCTCCCGGCGAAATTCGTATCTCCTCTTTGCCGAATCGAAATACATGGCTCCCATAATTTGAATGCCGCTAAGTAATGGTAAGCACATCACGGATACGGTTCTCTGTATCTTGAGAGTGTCAACGAATTCACTTTCTTCAGCCTGGACGTTTGAAATCGCCACCGCAAGGCTTACAAACGCCACCGACGGAAAGTATCCGGAAGTAACTATGATGCTTTTGGCTTTGGTGCTGAGAGTCATCAGCGAGTCATGGTGTACTTGATGGAGAACAACGGCAAAGACTGTGCTTGCAAAGATGATGAGGAAGAACTTCAAGCCCTACTTCTTCCTTGTTTTTACCGCCATGCTCTGCCTCCTCAATTCAAATCTGCATTTGGTGGCCCCAACGAAAAGCTCACCATCGCACGCCAGGTGTGCCCTGCAGCTTAGTTACTGCGCTCTCGCCATCCTCACCGACGGCGCCGACCGTGCCCGCCCCACCGCGGAGAAGGCTCTAGCTGAGGTCAACAAGAGACTAGAGCTTGGATAAAGTCGCCTATTGCGGCGGCGAGGGCATGAGGCCTACCTGCTCCAAGAACTCAGCCCGATTCCAGTAGTTGGTGTTCCGGCTTATCTTGCCGCCGCGAAACTCATTAATGGTAGCGCCTCGCACCGAAAACTTCTTGCCGGTGGCCGGCACCCCGGGTGTGGTGCTCTGAGCAAAAGTGCCGCTCATGACCCACTCCCCGGCTCCCTGGTCGCCGGCGATGAAGTTGGACTTCATCTCAATCTTAAAGTCGGGGAAGCTAGTGAATGTGTCGCTGAAGAAGTCCTTTATTTCCTTCTTGCCGCGGCTTAGCTTGCCCATAGGCATGCAATCGTAGACAGCGTCATCCGTAAAAAAAGTGAGCATCTTTTCCAAATCGTGAGCATTCATTGCTGCCAGGAAGCCGCTCATCATGTTTTCCGTATCGGTTGCCATCTTTATACCCCCTTTCTAGTTGAGTTTAAGTCGGATTACATTGTTTACATAATGTCCACTATTATCCATTAGTTATATGTTACATTGTGGTAAAAATTGACGGGGTAACTCTATAGAAAATTAGGATGTTTTTGATCGCACATAATAGCATTCTAAGCCTCAAAACGAGCCGAAGTTTTCACCATTACCACATCATTCCAAAGAGTTGTCTTGGTCCGACCCGCCCTCGAAAGATTGCCGGCTCCCGTTAATCGGGTCTTATCCGGACTTTTCTATGCCGTAGTCTGTTTCAACTGTAAGCGCCGAGCTTCGGACCACCGCCTCCACAGAATGAATAAACTGATGCCGCCGACGATCGCCTGTCCAACGAATACATCAAAACCCGGTGAAAGAATCGCTGAAACAACCCCAGGCAACCCATCCCAGAGTCCATGCAGCACGGCCACCGTCAAATAGGCCCCCACAACCTTGTGGTTGATTCGAAAATGCCCGGCGGCGCTCTCGCGAAACAGGACACTGGCAAGAATCGCTGTCCAGGTGCCGTGTCCTACCGGAGAGAGAATTCCCCGCAGCAGTGTCACCCCGACCATAAGAGACAGGTTCCCTCCGCTACGCAGAAATGTAACAAATGCATAGCCGCTGCTTTCCATTGACGCAAAGCCCATTCCGGCTGCTGCTCCAAGAATCAGACCATCCAGTTCGGCGTCATGACGCCAGTGCCGTGCAATCAGGAGCACACCCAAAATCTTGGCGAACTCCTCAATCAGGCCGACCACAATTGTGGTAGAAGGAGAAAACCGGGCAATAAAAATCGGCTCCAGCAAAGCGGCGGCGAATACGCCCAGAACCCCACCATAAAGAAAGCCCAGAATGATTGTCGGCAGAGTGAGTTTGCTCAGATGCCGGCGCCCAAAGAAAAACGCCACATAGGCTGCTGGCACAGCCAAACTGCCGAGCATCAGCACTGTTGGGAAGAGGATAGGGTTTCCAGTCAAAGCCATGACTATAACACCTATGCAAAAGGCCAGGAGCGTCGTCACCAGCACACGCCACCAGAGATTGGCCTCCGTTTTTCGAGGAAGCAGTACAGGCTGTTCTTCCGTCACCATGTCCTCCTTTCAGTCTTCTATTTGCCGAATTTCACTTGAAGAAAAAAGATAGTTCTGATCCTGCCTTTGGACAAGCCAGAGAATAAAGCCGCCTTCAAAGGACTGTCAACCGTTTTGTGACAATTTTCCGAAGGAGTTATTGTCAGCGTTGAGGCGAAAGCAACCTTGAGGTTGCCTAAGGCTGTGGAAGATGTCACCGGGCAAAAAGGCAGAGTCAGGTCACCGAGTTTTGACGTCTGTGATTCCGTCGGCTAACCATCAGGCTCCGAACTGTAGACCCGGATGATAGGTTCGATATCGCGACATTCGCCCTTCGATCCATTTCATTGGAAACCTACCCAATTTAAAGAATTTGATTATCAAATAAAGAGTGAGGTGAAAACCGATGGTGCCAGGTCGGCTCACTTTTTACATCCTGGAAAATATCCTGACATACAGATTGTTACAGCGATAGCATATGGAATTGCCGTTCTTACAGTGAAGCCTCCCCGCGGCAAGCCGCGGGGCATCCTGAAAGGGATGGCGGAACTCTCCATAGCCATCAGCCCTCCTTCGCTAAAGCTTCGGCGGGCTCTCCTCGCCATTCATCCCCGCATTCTGGCGAAGGAGAGTAAACGCATATCGAAACCTGGTCCCTGGCCCCGGGTCGGTCCGAGCTACGCGACTGATATTCAAAGATTATCAAGCGGAAAATCAGTGTCTTCTGGCCTTAGAAGATCTTTTTCATGCCCCAAATTGGCCGTCGTTGTATATCTTCCCCAGTGGATGGGATTTTCTTAGGAGCCCATTTTGGCCGACAAAAATAGCATTCTAAGCCTCAAAACGAGCCGAAGTTTTCACCATTATCACATCATTCCAGAGAGTTGTCTTGGTCCGCCCCGCCCTCGGTCCGTTTTTTTGCCGGCTTTCCTCAACCCCTTCCGCTTCCTGTAGATTTTTAGTTTGTTGTCCAACTCATGTTGGGAATACCTCTCGAAGGCCCTGTTGAATGAGATCCCTGTCCCCTGTCGGATCTCATCAGGTCGAAAAACTTCTCTCATTGCCTCCGAGGATCTAAAAGTCCTCACCACAATGCAGGCTTTTCGGATCGATCCAGCATTTCTTCGTTCTCTCTGACGCCTTTCTTCCGGTACTTTCCCTTCTCTTTTGGTCTACCACGCCAATAAGCCCTTGCTCGGGTAACGTCTCCCAAAAAACAAAATACAGGATTCTCCTTATTTACATAAAAAGACGAATTCATATCCTAAAAAAACCACAAAAAAAGAAAGGAGAGAATAAGAAACTGAATAAAAAACAAGGGCACACTCAGCAAGGAGTGTGCCCTTTTACTTTATTTTATCAGGAATTGCACTCCGATTACTTCATCCCGGTTGACTTCTCAGAACCCATCATCTTGTTTTGATTGCTCTGAGGCTTCATTCCAGAAGAAGTCATGTGCTTTGGCTGTGTTACAGCACTGACGTTGATTACGCTAGCCAGCATCTGATTGCCTTTCTCATTGTATTTCACAGACGCCCACATCCCTTTGTTCAAGTCAGTTAGTGAAACGGCCTTGTTGCCCTCCCAAATCTTGGTATTTCCATTTACGGAAAAATTCATTTTCTCATGATGATACTGGACAAGGACGTCCTTATTTGGGACGTTTACATTCTCTATTACGCCGTTGAACGTCTCAAGCTTCATCGTCTGGCTGGGAGTGGCTGCAGCCACCATCGTCATTGATCCAAACATCAGCGCAACAACTATTGCCAAGATTCCTGTTATTGCTCTCATTGCCATTTTTATGACCTCCATTTCCCGCTAACGTCTCCCGCTATAGCAACTAGCCCGCTCTGTTCTTATCGTTAGCGAATCAACTAAGCGGAAGTTAATATCGAAGCCTCTATTATCAAGATAGCTATCAATAATGTAAGAATGGCCGTTATGCTGAAGGGACAAAACCACACAGGAGGCGGACATATCAAGAGAAGCCCTCTCGACCAAGACCTCCTCCCCGTCGTCTCGAATGATAAAACCAGAACCTTTCTGTTCGCTGAATCGCTCGACAATGCCTTGCGCAACCGTCTAACCCTCCTAAACCGTGATTCTGTGTTTTAGAGTTTTCTCAAAAGCAACCTTTACCTGGAAACGACTCCGAGGACGGAGACGGTCAACAATTCAACCCTTTTCGCGGGAGCCGCCATGATCCACAACACATCAACGAAAGGCGCGATCCCCAGAAGCTTTCCGCATGCAGCGTGGCGGCCCATGCGGCTCTATTGACAACCCTTTCACATCTCCGGCCCACACCCTCCACTTTGCTGTGCCGCGGTCCAAACGGTCACTGGTTTTGGCTTCGCGCAATCACCTTGTCCATAACGCCATATTCCTGAGCTTCTTCGCTGTTCATGAAAAAATCGCGATCCATGTCCTGCCCTATTTTTTCAACGGACTGCCCTCTGTGTTTCGCCAAAAGACGGCGGAAAACCTCTTTTATTCGCGTCATCTCTCTTGCGCGGAGCCCATGTCCGTGGCCGCGCCCTCGGTCTCTCCGAGAGGCTGATGAAACATGATCCTCGCGTGGGGCAGAGCATAGCGCTTCCCCTTTGTTCCTGCTGAAGGAAGCAAGGCTGCCACCCCAAAAGCATATCCCATGCAGATAGCACACACATCCGACTTAATATAGTGCACGGTATCATGGATCGCTAAGCCTGCTGCAACAGAACCACCGGGTGAATTCACATACAAATTGATATCTCCATCAGGGTCCACGGATTCCAAATAAAGCAGTTGGGCGATAATCGTGTTGGCCACGTCGTCACTGATCGGCTCTCCGGCAAGGACGATCCTTTCTTTCAGCAAACGTGAATAAATGTCATAAGATCGTTCGTCCCGATCTGACTGTTCGACAACCACAGGTATGAGCATGGTTTCCTTCCTATATTCGCTAGTTGTCACTCACTGTAGGATCTCATCTAGGAGTCACCGGGGCTGAAAAATGACTTTGTGGCATCCCATTTATTTCAACGCCAGCAGCTCGACGGTAAACGTCAGGGCTTGGCCCGCGAGCGGATGGTTAGCATCCAGAGTCACTGTGTTCTCGTCCACATCGGAAATGAACATAACAAAGCTTTCGCCACCCGGCTGTTCCACTTTCAGGGGTTGACCGACCACAGGTGTTATTTGCTCAGGAAGATCATCCCTCTTCACGGCTGTCTTAAATTCTTGCATTCTCTCTCCAAAACCTTCTTCCGGCGCCACCTCAAACGTTTTTGTCTCACCCACGGTCATCCCCAAGATCCCTTTTTCGATTCCTGGGATGACCCTCTGGTTTCCAAGCGTAAACTCTATAGGATCGCGTTCCTTCGTCGATTCGAAGACTTCCCCGCTTTCAAGCATTCCCGTGTAGTGAATACGCACCGTATCTCCGTCCTTTGCTTTCTCCATGAAAAC
>JARRRH010000153.1:8721-10338 GCA_037380925.1 Deltaproteobacteria bacterium
GCACCGCGGGCAATGTTTGGAAACAAAGGGAGGTAGGCTGTTACAATCCTTGGCAGCACTCTAACCTAGGAGAAGGGATCCTAAAAGCAAGACTAGGGAATAAGAAAATTCTGTTTCCAAAGAGCTCTGAGGAGCTACCAGTATTTATAATCAAATTCGGCAGAGAAATCAAGGGTGCCGCTCCTACGGCTTATCCAACCGGTGGCATTCCACCGTGTTAACAATAACTCTTCTGAGTCGATAAACGATGCTGTAAAACGTTCCTTTTCCGAAGACAATTGTTGCGGGGTCATATCTGCCTCCCTTTTTGATTTTTTTCCCAAGAAAAAACAGGCAGATAATCGCCCTTCAGCCCTTAAGACTCAATTACCATCTTGTTACGTGTAGATTTGGGAAACCTTGAAGCAACAGAATTTTGATGTTATAAATGCTGGTGGTAATGGAATTGGGTCGAAACAGGGGATTTTGGCCAATCTACAATCTTACGAACATCTTCCTCGAAATGTCACTGCATTGCTGCTGGCGCATCCCTGTCGGGAGCTTTGACAATTCCCCTCTTTTTTTATAAAGATTCATTTTTAATATTCTCAATTGAGTGGAATATATTGTCGTAGCTTCTTTCTCCTCAATAAATGAAAAGCGCCTGCTTCAAGACCAGATTTGAACCTCGGCAGCGTGAGACTGTTTGGTCAGTCTTTTAGAGGACAGGGGGACTTTCTAATGACCGCAAAACCAACTTATGAAGAGCTGCAAAGAAGGGTCGAAGATTTAGAACAAAAGATTGCTGACCGCAAACGAGATAATTATATGCTTAAGAAGTACACGCAGAATCTGGGATTTTTGTCAAGAACGTCGACGGAACTCCTTGAGTTTCAGCCTGACCAAAACATTTACCAGCTTATAGGGGAAAGGCTCAAAGAAGTAACCGGTGATTGTGTGATCGCCATCAACTCATACGATAAGGACACAGACACCCTTTGCACTCGTGCCGTCGAAGGCCTTGGCAAATACTCAAAGGCCGTTCTCAAACTCATTGGAAGGGATCCTGTGGGCATGTCATTTCCAATAACGAATGAATATGGAAGGTCACAACTTGCTACAGGTAAGCTGGTTTCGGGTCCCCGAGGGCTCCACGAGCTTTCCTTTGGGACGATACCGGCCGGAATATGCCGTAGAATCGAGGACCTTCTCAGCTTGGGCGACATTTATGCGATAGGGGTTGCCTGCAAAGGAAAATTATTTGGCAGTGCGATTATCATTACGCGTGGAGGCAGTAGTGGGCTGGAGGGGGAAGATATCGTACAGACATTTATGCATCAGGCAGCAGTAGCATTGCAGCGCAGCGAGGCCGAGAGAGCTCTGGTAAAGGCCCGCGATGAACTTGAAAAGAGAGTTGAGGAGCGTACTGCCGATCTAGCGAAAGCAAATGAGCAGTTAAGGCAGGAGATAGAAGAGCGTAAGCTGGCTGAGGAGGCCTTACGCAGGAGTGAAGAACGGTATACGCTGGCTACAAAGGCAGCCGGTGTCGGTGTGTGGGACTGGAATGTGCAAACCAACGAATTCCATCTCGACAGAGACGTTAAAGCGATCCTGGGTTACAGTGATGCAGAAATTCCG
>JARRRH010000154.1:0-5804 GCA_037380925.1 Deltaproteobacteria bacterium
CCAGTGGCTTTTGTAGTCCCACCACTTGGAGCTATTGAAGATATAGTCGAAACCCGCCCTTGCGGTCCTTTTGGTCTCTTTGGGGGTGCACCCCAGGGTCTCGGCGACAAACAACACATCGGGGCTCGATTCATTGATATCCCTGATAAGCCGTTTCCAGATATCCGGTGGAACCTGATAGGCCGCATCGCAACGAAAACCCCTGAATCCCAGGCCGATGAGATGCCTCAATAGGCCCAAGAAATAGCCAATAAGCCCTTCGAGGTCTTTCCCTTTCCGATAGTCAAACCGCGCCAGATCCGCCCAAACCACTCTTTTGCCGTCTTGATCCGCCTGAGGATGAGCCACCTCTCCTTTGCTGTCCCACTCAAACCATTCGGGGTGTTCTTTCAGAAGAGGCGAATCGATGGAACAATGGTTGATCACCAGATCGATCATCAATCGCAGGCCTTGATTCTCAGCCGCTCCGATCATGTCTGTGACCTGTTCTTCCGGGCTTTTGCCCTCGCCTGAATCGCAGAGCGCAGGATTGAATTTGAAGTAATCACTTATTGCGTAGTTGCTTCCCGAGGCGCCCGGATTATGAATGTGGTTCACAAAGACCCAGTTTAAGACCATTTATTTGATTCTGGGGAAGTGTTCCCTCCACCTTGGAAAAGGGCCCGCCAGGAGTGGGAACAAATTGTATATCACCATTCTCTCAGCTTCTCTCATCGCACTCCTCTCCCTGACGGATCAGTTGCTAAAACCCATGTTCGGACTCCTCTCATGGACAGGAGCTATTGCTTTTGCCTTTTCTTGGGTAGATGATGGGTGACGCTGCCCACAAAAATCTCCGCAGCCTCGCCCACTGTTTCCGACAGGGTGGGATGGGGATGGATGCTGAAGCCCACATCTTCTGCGAGCGCCCCCATTTCGATGGCCAGGACGCCCTCGGAGATCAGGCCCTCTGTATCCCTGCCCGTGATGCCGACCCCCAGAATGCGGCCTGAATCCGGATCCACCACGATCTTGGTCAATCCATTCTGTAAGCCCATCGTGAGGGCTCTTCCTGAAAACTTCCACGGATAACGCACCACCTCGATGTTTCGTTTTTCTTTGCGCGCGGTTTCCTCTCTCACACCACACCACGCTACCTGGGGATCCGTGTAAACCACCGCGGGAATTGCCCGTACATCAAAAGCAGAGGGCAGGCCTTTGATCACCTCGGCCGCCACTTTCCCTTCCCTGAAGGCTTTGTGGGCGAGCAAGGGGCCTCCGGCCACATCTCCTATGGCGAAAATGTTCTCTTCCGAGGTTCTCCGCTTCTCGTCAACCTCCACGTATCCCCTGTCGTTGACCTTGACCTTTGTGTTTTCCAGACCGATTCCTTCCGAACTGGGTTTCCTCCCGATGGCCACCAGGACGCGATCGAAGCTTTGCTCAGATTTGTCTACATCCCCCTCCAGCTTGACTTCCACCTTGTTTTCCTTCTCCTTCATGGAGGCAACGTTGGTGTTGAAGTGAATGTTCTCGAAAATTCCTTTCAGCCTCTTGACCAAGAGCTCGACCATGTCCGGATCCGCCCCTCTGAGAAGTCTCTCACTTCGGACGGCCACCGTAACCCTGCTTCCCAGGGCGGCATAAACGGTTCCCATCTCCAAGGACACGTAACCCCCGCCGAGGATGAGGAGCCTTTCAGGGATATCGGGCAATTCCAAGGCCCCGGCGGAATCCATAATCCGGCTATCCTTTTCAAAGGACATGCCCTGAAGGGGTCTCGGGTGGGAACCCGTCGCCAGGATGGCATGACGGAACTTGATCTTACTCACATCCGAATCCTGTAACCGGACTTGGCTTGAACTCTCAAAGATAGCCCGCCCCTTGATGCGCTGAACGCCCCGTTTGTCGCTCAGAGTCACCAGGCCGTCTGAAAGTTGGTCAATGACTTCGTTTTTCCAGTCTCTGATCCTTTTGAGATCCAGTTCGGGTTCGCTGAACTTTACTCCCATGCCCTCCACGCGGCGTGCATCGTGAAGAAGATCCGCCAGAAAAAGCAGGGCCTTGGAAGGAATGCATCCCCTGAACACGCACTCTCCTCCGGGACGTTCCTCGACATCCACCATGGTCACATCCATACCCAGGTCGGCTGCCCTGAAGGCGGCTGCATATCCACCCGGCCCTGCCCCGATGACCAGCACTTCCGTGTCCTGGCTCAGTTCTCCCATAACCATGGCTTTCCTCCCTTAGGTCATTGTTATAAACATTTCTTCCGGATCCTCCAGTGAGTCAATGAGCGTTCTCATGAACAGCAGAGCGTCCGCCCCGTCGAGGATTCTGTGATCAATAGAGAGCACTACAGGCATCATGAGGCGCGGAACCACCTCGTGTTTTCCCTCTTCCTGCTCAATGACCATTGCCTGCATCCTTGCAGCGCCCATGCCCAGGATGGCAACCTCTGGAAAATTGATGATGGGTGCAAAATATCCCCCTCCCATGGGGCCAACATTGGTGATGGTAAAGGTACCGCCCTGCATTTCTTCCAGTTTGACCTGTCGCTCCCGTGTCCGCCTGACCAGGTCGTTGAGTTCAACGGAGAGTTCCACGATGCTCTTGCGATCCACATCGCGGACCACCGGGACAACCAGTCCTTCTTCTGTGTTCACGGCCACCCCGACGTGATAGTACTGTTTGAGCACCATCTCCCCGGCACGTATGTCAAGGCTGGCATTGAAGCGGGGATGCTTTTTGAGGGCTGTGGCCGCCGCCTTCAAAGCGAAAACCGTGACGCTGAGCTTTCCGCCTTTCTCTTCCACTTCTTTTTTGTGTTTCCGTCGAAACTCATCCAGCTTGGTCATGTCCACCATGTCCTGGTTGTACACATGGGGAATCTGGGACCAGGCAAGGGCCATCTGCTTAGCTGTGGCCCTGCGGATAGAGCGCACCGGAATCCGTTCCAACTCTCCCCATCGGGTGAAGTCCGGCAATTCCGGGGCTTTTTCCTCGATGGGCCGAGCCGCCGCCTTTTCTTTTTCCCTGGCCTCAGGTGGAACCTTTTCTTCGGCTTTCTCTGCGAAGGCGCGAACATCGTCCGAGGTTACGCGGCCTCCGGGCCCGCTGGGACTGACCTCATGCAAATCGACACTCAGTTCGCGGGCCAGGCGCCTTGTAGCCGGGGAAGCAGGTACCGGGCCTTCTCTTTCCTTTTCCAGAGGTTTCTTTTTCTCTTCTTCTTCCTCACGCCTCTCCGCCTTTTCCTTTTCCTCCACCTTTTCGGGTTTTTCTACTTTCTCTTTTTCGGGCGGAGCCTCTTCTTCCAGTGGTTTTGCCTCCCCTTCCCCCTCGATGTCGCTGAAGGTCAGGAGCACGTCCCCTACCTCAACCGTCTCTCCTGGTTTAACCTTGATTTCTTCAACCTTCCCTGTAAAAGGCGATGGGATCTCAGCGGTGGCCTTGTCCGTCTCCACCTCCAGGATCGAATCTCCTTCGTTCACATGATCTCCCACGGATACGAGGACATTGAGCACTTCGGCTTCGTGTATTCCTTCTCCAAGATCCGGCAGTTTGAATGGCCTGGCCATGTCTTCCTCCTCTTAAGCGTTCAGGACTGCTCTTGCAGCGCGGACGATACGATCCTTTCCAGGCAGATAGATCTTTTCCTTGCTAAAAAGCGGGATGTGGACATCAAATCCCGCTACCCGGGCAATCGGTGCTTCAAGGTAGAAAAAGGACTTTTCCATTATTCTGGAGACAATTTCAGCTCCGGGACCGAAGCTTCTGGGAGCTTCATGAACAATAACGGCCCTGCCTGTTTTTTTGACCGACTCTGCGAAACCCTCATGATCCAGAGGAGAAACGGTGAGCAGGTCGATCACTTCCGATTCCACCCCGTCATCCTGTTTCAGGGCTTCAGCCGCCTCCAGCGCGGGACGCATCATAGCCCCATAGGAAATCACGGTCAGGTCTTTCCCCTCCCGCACTTTCACGGACTTGCCGAGAGGCAGGGTCTCTTCTTCTTCGGGCACCTCTTCCCGAAAGGCCCGGTATGTGGCCTTGGATTCAAAAAAGATGACCGGGTCCGGGTCTCGGATGGCACTCACCAGCAAAGCTCTTGCATTCCTCGGCCCCGACGGAATTACCATTTTGAGGCCCGGGGTATGGGCGTAATAGGTCTCGCGGCTCTCAGAGTGATGTTCCAGTGCCCGGACACCTCCTCCATAGGGTGCCCGAACTACCATGGGGACTTCACACACACCCTGCGACCGCAACCGAAGTCTTGCAGCATGGCACTCTATTTGGTGGAAAGCCAGATAGCTAAAGCCCGAGAATTGAATTTCACAGACCGGCCTCAGCCCATACACAGCCATACCGATGGACATTCCCACAATAGCTCCTTCCGCCAAGGGCGTGTCCATGGACCTATTTTCTCCGAACTTGTCAATCAGGCCGTCGGTCACACGGAACACGCCACCGTCCCGCCCCACATCCTCACCCAGAACAATCACCCGGTCGTCTTTCTCCATCTCCTGCCGGAGGGCCATATTGATCGCCTGGACCATAGTCATCTTGGCCATCTTTTAGTCCCCTTTCTCCTCTTTTTCTTTATCCCTCGTGATCTCGATTTCCTCGGCCAGTTGTTTCCTCTGTTCTTCGAGATAAGCCGGCCGCTCGCTGTAAAGGTGGTCGAACATTTGAAGAGGATCGGTAAAGTCCTTCATCTTCTCTTCGGCTCGCTTTACCGCTGACTTGATCTGCTCCCCGATGTCATTTTCAAGTTCCTTGATCTCTTCATCCTTGAGCAAGCCCTTGTCTTTCAGGTAATTCTGAAACCGCAAGATGGGATCATGCTTCTTCCACTTCTCAACCTCTTCGTCCTTTCGGTATCTCTTTGGATCGTCCGCAGTGGTATGCATTTTCATCCGGTAGGTCACGCACTCGATCATGGAGGGGCCGTCCCCGGACCTTGCCCGATCCACCGCTTCCTTGGCCGCCGCATACACCGCCAGGATGTCGTTGCCGTCAACCTGGATGCCCGGCATTCCATAAGCCAGTGCTTTTTGGGCGAGTGTCTTGGACCGCGTCTGCTTTTCCCGGGGAAACGAGATGGCCCAGTGGTTGTTTTGGCACACAAAAATGACGGGGCACTGATACGCTCCTGCAAAGTTCATTGCCTCGTGAAAGTCGCCTTCGGAAGTGGCACCATCCCCAAAAAATGTCATGGCCACGTCGTCTTTTTTCCTGTACTTGATGCCCCAGCCGATGCCGACGGCATGGGGAATCTGTGTTCCTACCGGAACAGCGACCGGCATATTCTTCGCGGGTTCTTCTTGCCCATTCCCTTTTCCCACTAAAGCCCCTTCCGCATATCCTGCGAACCCGAGTATCACGCTTTCCATGGATCTTCCCCGCCACAACTCGGCGCCGGTTTCACGAAAAGACGGTACGAACCAGTCGGCGGGACGCAAGAGGGAGACTGCTCCTAACTGCGCCGCTTCCTGGCCGCTAATGGGCGCAAAGGTTCCCATTCGGCCCTGCCGTTGAAGATTCAGGAGCTGGTCATCAAACTTTCGTGCCAGGACCATGAAACGGTGGAGCTTCAGAAGCATATCCTCTGGGATATCCGGCTCAAGTTCCTTGTCTAGCTCTGCCTTTTCATTGAGAATGGAAAGGTAGTCCACAGTGTACGGCAATTCGATCTTTTTCCTTGGCATTGAAAGTCCCCTTTTTCGGCAGTTTTCTCCATGTTACCGTCAGGCCTGTATACACCGCTGAATGCCGCCATTGAATGGGGTGAAGCATGTATTCTTCAAAGAAAAATCCTTAAC
>JARRRH010000155.1:0-6756 GCA_037380925.1 Deltaproteobacteria bacterium
CCTTACTTATCTCCACTAGTCTACGGTTCATCCAACGTCGACCCCGCTTCTTCAATAATGTGAGGAAGTCAAAGTAGAGCACGTCCTGACCCATGTTAACCAATGCGTCATAGAAGTTGTAGTGCTCGAAGCTATAACCCTGTTGCGGTTTTCCATAATCATATTTCGAGGCAACGTAAAGAATAAGCATTTTCGTATTATTCTAGCCTTCTAAAATTCATTACCGAGTAACGATTTTCGCAAAATAAGTTTTCGCCTTTTCGAAAGAGAATCGCATTACCAAAACCTCTGACCCTTTTCATAAACATAAGACAACGCCCATTCTGAATAGCCGAGGTGCTTACAAAAGTTATGTTGGCTGCGTTTCTGCGATCTCCCTGACTTTAAGGGCTTGGACATGGTACCCCACGGTGAATTCATCGATGGGGATCTTATCGTCCAAACCCGCCATCCACTTTGCGAAAAGACGGCTGGATCCAGCTTTTAATAGCCAACTGACAGGGCGCCATCGAGGATAACGGTGATTAGATCTCAAAATGTGTATCCCTCTGTTTATTTCCTGTAAGAGCAGTAGAAAGAAGTGTCCATTTGGCTTAATGGAAAGGATATCGAAACCTAAGTTGCGTAGGAAGTGGTTGTAGAAGTGTGGGGTAAAACCTCCGTAGAAATGATAGGGTTGCTGATGTAAGCCTGACCCAAGGGGCGCTGACAGGAACAATAATCCATCGATTTTGAGTATTCGATGCAGTTCCTTGATCGCTGCAATCGGTTCGGGAACATGCTCCAGCACTTCGGTACAGAGCACCACATCGAAGCTATTATTTGGAACAGGAATTGAAGTGATATCAGAGAGATAATCGATTTGACCGTATCTCCAGCGGTCTTTTAGAAGGCCCCCATTCGTCCCCTCGTATTTGTGAAAATCATGCGTTCTATAGTCACATCGGGGAAATAAGTCCCTATAACGGCACTCACCGGCACCGACATCTAAGACGCGTGTTCCCTGTGACAGGCAATTCGTTTTGGGTTTCAGCTGGGCCTCCCAGCCTCAATATCGGCCGGAGGCGGCCTTGAAAGCCAGGAACATCGATCCAAACTAGGCGCCACGGTTTCATGAGACGATACCATTTGCCTCGATCTCATCGGTTGGTCCAGGCTTCTTTTTCCACAAAAATAGTGTTGATATATGTATCAGCGCAAACAAAGTAACCCTCTTTGATCATGAGATCGATGATTTCAGATATTTTTCTTTCTGATTTGTCCTCCGCATATGTTAAGGTTTCTATGCAGAAGATCTCTGGTCGAAACCTCGAAAAATTAAACGTCTTCAAAATGGGGCGATCCAGTCCTTCGGCATCAAGGGAAACAAAATTTGGACAGTCGGAGAAGTATTCCTGAATAACATTATTGACCGAAACCAAAGGGATCTGAATGACTTTGACAATCCTTTCACTCCCGTAGCTCTGGTAGCGCTCCGCTTCCTCTTTTGAAAAGGTGTTCAATGTTTTTGAACTCATCACATAAAAGTCCGCGTGGGCTTCCTGACCGGTGCCAATGCCGACATTTAGACAAACATCACGTTTTCGCTTACTTTTAATCTGATCATAAAGGTCAGGATCGGGCTCAACGCATACTCCATGGCAGCCCTTTCGATATAAAAGATAAGTGTTGCTCAAGCGCGTTGGATGATAAGCCCCGATGTCAAGATAGCAAGGCTTTAAGATCTTCAACGCATCAAGTATGAAATTAGCGATGAGATCCTCGCCACATTGGGCATAACTTTTTTTAGCATCGCCAAGCACTAAGCGGTTTATGAATCTCATTTTATGACAGACCATTGGATCACCGGGGCAAGAAGGCCCGGCCTTCGTGCCTTCCAATGAGGGGAATCACTCAAGCCGCCCTGAATGATAATGTATATGGAAGGAGCGGCTACTCCAGGTTCGAACAGCCATTCCTGGAAATGAAGACCGCCAATCAGCTCAATTCTGTAAATGCCTTCATTGAGTACTCTTCTCGGAATTCTACTTCTCAGAATACAAACACCTTTGTGGAGCTTCGGCCATTTCTCCTCTGATTCATCTGTCTGGTAGGACCAGTAGAGCAAGTATCCGTCCTGAGAATAGATGGCATATCCCACGGTTAAGGCTGAATGAAGCTCGTCAATCTCCGCTTCAATCTGCACCCACATCTCACCATCATTTCGGACAGGCATACTCAGTTTGTTTCCCGATTGATCGCATATGAGAAAATATAAAGGTTTAAACCATGGGTTCTCATATTGCGCACCGGGATTGATCCATTCATTCGATATCATCTCCTCGTCTTGGTCGAAGGTATATTCTTTGATCACTGAGCGAACATCGGGCCTGAATGATTTCAAACAACCGCTGTCGAGGAGAAGGCCGAGAGTGCATAGCTGCTCTATCGCGGCCATGTTGTGGCTCACAAACAAAACTGTTCGACCCTCCTTCGAAACGTCGCCCATTTTGCCCAGGCACTTCTTTTGGAAGGCAGCATCCCCGACAGCCAACACCTCATCGACAAGAAGGATCTCGGGTTCCAGGTGTGCTGCAACAGCGAAAGCAAGGCGCATGTACATGCCGCTGGAGTATCTTTTGACTGGGGTATCAACAAACTTCTCGAGTTCGGCAAAGGCTATGATTTGATCAAATTTTCTTGTGACCTCCCAACGGTCCATGCCGAGTATAGCGCCATAAAGATAAACGTTTTCATGGCCTGTCAACTCGGGGTGAAAACCGGTGCCTACCTCGAGAAGAGACCCGACGCGGCCTCTCAATTCAACCCTGCCCTCTGTGGGTTCAGTTATTTTCGAAAGAATCTTTAGAAGTGTGCTCTTTCCTGCTCCATTTCTGCCGATGATTCCGATCACCGCGCCTTGTTTCACTTCAAAGGACACATCTTTCAAAGCCCAGATACATTCATTGCTTTGCGATGATGGCACAGAGCCTGGAGCATGGCCCAACGGGCGAATGGTTTTCTTTGCTATATTTCTGCAAAGTAGAAAAGGTGCTTTGGCCGAATCAATCAAGGTCTCTCGGAAGGTTTTGTAACCCTCCTTAGCACCAATGCGGTACAGCTTGGATAAATTCTCAACTTTGATTACGGTCTCAGCCAAAATCGGTAACGTCTATCCTTTATTTTTGCTGTTTCTTCTTTGGTTTTGCCTTAAGCTTTGCGCCTCGAGCCTTACGCCTTGCCTTTTTCCCTTTGCTCTATGCGCTTTGCTCTCTGCTGTTCTTACACCACATCCGCAAAGACCTTCTCCATTCTTCGGAAGTAAAAGAGGCCGCTCATTAGGAGCAAAAGGATAATGAAAGTCGAGATGCCGAGAAGGACCCAGTCAACGGGTTGATGCCCCAAAAGCGATGCGCGATAAGCTTTGATGAGACCGGCCATAGGGTTCAAGGCAAGGAGCCACTGGTATTTTTCATTCACGATGCTCACCGGATAGATCACCGGCGAAACAAACATCCAGATCTGAACAAGAAAAGGAATCACATAACGAATGTCGCGATACTTAACATTCATGGCGGATAGCCATAGACCCACGCCCACGGCGCAGAGAAAGGTTAAGGCCACCAGAAAAGGAAAAAGAAATACCCCGAGAATGCTCGGCACAAAATGATAGTGAATCATCAAGACGGCTAGCACAAACATGGCGATGAATAAGTCTAAAAGGCCTGCTAAAGAGGCTGACGCCGGCACAATAAGGCGCGGGAAATAGATCTTGGTGATAAGGTTCGCGCTCCCCACAAGACTGTTGCCTGAATTAGAAACTGCATTGGCAAAATAGGTCCATGGGAGGAGTCCTACATACACGAAAATGGGGTAGGGCATGCCCTCAGAGGGCACTTTGGCCAGGCGCCCGAAAAAGAGGGTGAAAACAATCATGGTGAAAGCGGGCTGGATAATAGCCCAGAGCCCTCCCAGCACGGTTTGCTTGTACCGAACCTTGATGTCCCTTTTTGTAAGGAAATAAAGGAGTTCCCGGTAGTCCCATATTTCTTTGAAATCAATGGGTACCCATCCCTTTTTGGGCTCGATGATGGTCAGCGGTGCAGCGGTTTCGCGCATAGAATTCTTATATTTTCCGTAAGTTTAGTATTATTATACCTAATTATTATAACTTATCAAGTCTTTAATGAAATCCTGCGTAGCAATATTTCATAAGATTTGGACTTAATAATTTGTATTTGTTTGGTATTTGGTGCTTGGGATTTGGCTCCGACTTCACGTCCCATTAAAAAGGTGGACAAATCGTCCCAAAGCCTCATTTCTAACTGGGAACTCCCGAGGATTTCTTTCTTAACCGTCTTGACTGATACCGGTACCGGAGATTTTGCCTGAGAAGGTTTCCCCTTCACGGTCATATGGGTTTGAAAATATGTATAAAAAAGGCGTCCCTTCCCTCTCAGGTGAAACGAAAAATGAAAGGGGAGAGACGCCGCGGGGATAAGGGCCCGAGATTTTCTTACTCAGAACTAGCGGGAGATTTCATCCTCCAGATCTTTTACGTATTGGGCAATAAGCATGCCTAAATAGATGCACGAAGTGCCCCCGATGCAGGAATCGGCGTCTTTCTTGTCCAGAAAGGCGTGGCGTTGGTGATCGCCTTTTTTGAAACTGACAACCCAGGCGTTCTTGGGCTCGTCGAATTCAAGTGAGACAGACAGACCAAATTTCCGGATTTCCGGATACATTTCCAACAGCTTCTTCTTCAGATCTTCCGGTGTATAACCCATGCTTTTTCCCTTTCTAAAAGCGTTTCAAAAACATAATAAATTTGATAGGTAATTATACTGCTTAAGGCTCATTCCAACCCGTCAAGCGGCCATCCTCGTCAAAGGACACATAACCCCCGTAAGAGTTGGGATAGTACCACAGCGTTTTAACCCCTTTGATGACTTTGACCGGTTCTCCCAGAGTTTTCTTGACTTGGGTCTCATTCATGCCGACTTTAAGGGAGCGCCAGTTTTTCTTGTTTTGCCAGCCATAAAGGCTCGCTTCTCGCTGCCGCTGGGCTTCTGTGCATTCTTTAAGTTGATTTTCCAATTTCTGGACCTTTTGCTCAAGTTCGGCAACTTTTTGACGAAGGCGCGATATTTCATCTTCTTGAGCGAAGACAGGTGGGCAAAGGACCAAACCCAGGGTGACAGCAACGGCACTGAGGATTGCAGAAAATTCGAAAATCGATCTCTTCATTTTTTTCCACATCTCCTTTCAACACAAAATATAAATTTATCACACCTGGCGAACTGGAGCAACTTCTTTAGAGAGGGGGCATCCTGAACCGGCTTTATTGATGCTTCCTAATGGGCAATAATTCTGCTAAATTGAATTTTGGTCTGAAAGGAGGAACAGGATGGAGGAATTGACCAAAAAAATCGTCATACCTATCGACGGGTCCAAGAATGCATTGAGGTCATTTGATTATCTGAAAAAGATGTATGGGCCAAAACACAAAATGGATCTGAGCCTCCTTTATGTGGTGCCTTCTCTACCCCCCCTTCTCGGGGGCGAGAAGCTGACTGATAAGGAGGTCTATGCCAGTCTGACAAATGCTGAACAAAGGCTTTTGAACAAGGCAAACAAGGTGCTGAACCAAGCCAAGCAGCAGCTTCTCGCAAAGGGATTTGAGGAAAAAAGGATTGAAATGATTGCCGAAAAGAGGAGGGCAGGGGTTGGCCAGAACATTTGCGAGTGGGCGGAGAACGAAAGGGTCGATGCTGTGCTTCTCACAAGGCGGGGACAAACCGATCTGGAGATGTTCTTTTTGGGCCGGGTTTCAGATCACGTTGTGGGATACTGCAAGGATGCGCCGGTGTGGGTCATGGGGGGTGTTTCCGAGTCGAAAAAGGTCTTGGTTTGCGTGGACAATTCTGAAAACGCCTTGAGAGCTGTGGATCATGCAGGGTTCATGCTGGGGGGAACGGATGCTCCGGTGACGGTCTTCCATACCATGCGCCACTTGAAACGTTATATACCCGAAGACGTGTTGGAGGAGACTCCGGAACTCGAAGAACTCTGGAAGAAGAAAGCGGGCGAAGATATTGCGCCGTTCATGGAAAAGGCTCGAGATATGCTGCTCAAGGCCGGGCTGGCCCAATCCCAGGTGACTTCAAAAATCGTGGAAGGAAGCCGCAGCCCGGCGGACGATATTCTCAAGGAGGCTCGGGAGAACGGCTATGGAACGATCGTTCTCGGGCGACGGGGAATCTCGGGGATCAAGGGCTTTTTGTTCGGCAGCGTCACCAAGAAAATCCTGAACCAGGCCACAGGGCTCACCATCTGGCTGGTCCAGTAAGTCTTATTTTCTCTCGCCTGCCCGCCACCCGCCCGCTCGTGCCTTAGATGTTAAACCTGACAAGCGCTGATCAGGCTCCCCGTTATTTGCTTCCTCCCTGGTAAGAAGTATATCTCGCATGGCAGGCGGGTCCCGAGACGCTCAGGCGAGGCGGGCGGGCCCGCTTCCCTTCGACTTAGCTCCCTTCGACAACGCTCAGGGTCTTCGACAGGGTCTCTCGAGACGCAGGGCCAGCAGAGAACGAGGAGAGAATTCAAATCTGCTTCCCCGGGTACACCGGAGAAATGAATCATGAAAATCTGCGTTCATCTGCGTCCCATGAATTTTCAATTTCTCAATCCCTAACTAATTTTCGACAGTTTCTAGGACCATCTCAAATGCCGGCACTATGATATCAATAGGTTAGCCAGGTTTTTCGGAGATTTTGC
>JARRRH010000156.1:0-5767 GCA_037380925.1 Deltaproteobacteria bacterium
CTGCAGCACCACTAAGGATCTTTACCAGACGGTCATGCCCGGCGACACCTATACCGAACTCAAGAAGAGGGTGTTGCTCCTTCCCTTTATAGATCAGGCTGATCTGGGAGCTCAAAAAGTGGAGGACTTCACTTCCAGGCTGGTCACGCTGCTGGACCAAAAAAGATATGTCCTCGTCGTCAGGCCATCCGGCCCTGTACCCACGTCCACGAAAATCCGCTCCCCCGGATTCGGTATCCTCATCGATCCGGATCAGGCCAAATGGGCTGAGGACATGGGCATGAATGTCCTCTTAACCGTGGTGATTCCCCCATTCGAGGTCTACAACGAGAAAAAGGGAATCTGGCCTTTCCGGAAATTCCGGCGAAGGCTTGAAATGTCCATGGTGGTCAATGCCTTGGATGTAACCAACGGGACCCTTTTGCTCACCCATCTGGAAAGCCGAAGGATGAGGCTGCCGGATTTTGATGAAAAGAAAAAGGATGTGTTTGATCTGAGCTTCGATGAAAAACAGATTAGAACACGGTTCACCCAGAGCTACAAACCCTCCGAAATCGACCGCGACAAACAGGATAAAGCCTGGTCCGAAATTATCAAGGCCCAAGCCTCTGCCATTGCTGATGCGCTCAAAGAAGTGCCCTGGTCCGGACGGATATTATCCGTTGATTCTCGAAACATTTTGATCAATGCAGGGCAAGATGTGGGGCTGAAGAAAGGCACCCTTTTTGACGTCTTCTCTCAAGGGGAGGCCATTGTCTCTGCAACCGGTGGAACCTTCAACCTCTTGGGGCAGAAGGCCGGCGAAATCAAGGTCGTTGAAGCCATGAATGAGCGGGCCTCAGCTGTTCCTTCCGAGGGCGGCCCTTTCCTACCGGGGCAGATTATCCAGTCGAAGAACTAGGAAATCTTTGCTTAGCAAAGATTTCCTACTGCAGGATCTCGCGGGCGTGGGCCATGGCCTGTTCGGATATCTTCTTGCCGCCCAGAAGACGGGCAATCTCCCTGACCCTTTGCTCTGAATCAAGCTCCCATATCACCGTGCGGGTCCGCCGGTCTTCCACCTTCTTCTGCACCAGGAAGTGGGTGGTTCCCTTGCTTGCAATCTGAGGCAGATGCGTAATACAGAGGATCTGATGGTATTCGGACAGGGAGCGCAGCTTGTCCCCCACCACCTCTGCGGTTGCTCCGCCAATGCCGGAGTCCACTTCGTCGAAAACGACGGTCTCAACCGCTCCTGTCCTGGCCAGAATGGTCTTTAGGGCGAGCATGATCCTGGACAGCTCGCCCCCGGAGGCAATTTTTGAGAGGGGTTTGACCTCTTCCCCCACATTGGGTGAAAGCATAAATTCCACCCGGTCAAAACCGTCCGCCTTCAAAGTCTCCCCGGCTTTTCCCGGAGTAACGTCAAAGCCGCCCTGGAGAAAGCGCACCTCGAATTGGGTTCCCCCCATGTCCAAAAGACCGAGCTCCTTTTTTACCGACCCTTCAAACGCCTTAGCCGCTTCCTTCCTTTTTTTGGACAAAAGGGCGGCTCTGGATAACATCTCCCTTTCGAGCGCCTCCGTCTCATGGGTGATTCGCTCAAGGGCCTCTCTTTTTTGGTCCAGGTTTTCCATCATTTTTGAGACCCGGTCCTTGAAATTGAGGATCTCTTCAAGGGTGGATCCGTATTTTCTCTTAAGTCTGTGGATCCACTGAAGCCGTTCTTCAACTTCTTCGAGGCGCCGGGGATCAATGACAATGTTCTTTTGAACGTCCCGGAGTTCGAGGGCCGCCTCTTCAATCTCTACCTTTGCCGACCGAAGAGCCTCCCCTATGGTGCCCAGCCGCTGATCCACTTCAGCCCCTTTTTCTAGACCCTTTATGCAGAAAGCCAGCTCCGCCACGAGGGCGCGCTCTCTTTCATAGAGGGTCTGGTAGGTTTCTGCAACTGTCTGAAGCAGTTCTTCCGCGTGCTGAAGACGCTTTCTTTCCTCTTCCAAAAGCTTGTCCTCGTCTGCCTTGAGATCCGCTTTTTCGATCTCCTCTCTTTGAAATTTGGCCAGCTCTTGCCTTTCCTCACCTGCCCGGATCTCTCTTTCCAGAGAGCGCCTTTCCTCATTCAGAGACTGATACGTCGAAAATGCGGCGTTGAGCTTCAGCCGCTCGTCTGTGAGCGCTCCGAAATCATCCAGGAAATACAAGTGATTGTCAGGTTTCAGGAGCATCTGGTGCTCATGTTGTCCCGAAATGCTGATGAGCAGGAGTCCGACCTGGGAGAGCACCTGAAGGGTGGCAATGGAGCCGTTGATCATGATCTTGTTTCGTCCTTCCCGGGAGATGTGCCTTTTGATCACCAGCTCTTCATCGCAGGGAAGATCGAGCTCGGACAAAAGGGATTGAATGGGGGAGTTTTCAGGAAGAGTGAAAAGAGCTTCCACTCTGGCCTCGCTGCAGCCGGTTCGGATGAGGTCGGCCGAAGCCCTGGCTCCCAGAATCAGATTCACTGCATTGATGATAATGGACTTACCGGCTCCGGTCTCTCCGGAGAGGATGTTGAGACCGGGCTTGAAGTGAATCTCCAGGTGGCTGATAATGGCAAAATCGGAGATGACGAGTTGGGAAAGCATCGTTCCTGCGCTTCAAGAAATGTGATGAAGGGAAATGACGTTAAGTAAGAATCCACCGCCGAGCACGCGGGGACCGCAAAGATAACTAATTCCTGTTATATGATTTTCTCTGCGTTCTCAGCGACCTCCGCGGTTTAAAAGGGGCCTCGGCTTTTCAGAGTCCCGCCTGCCGAGCGGGACGTTTTATAAAATCGCGCTGCGATTTTATAGCTGTTCCCAGGTTACTCGCAGAACCTCCTGGTATGTTGTTTTGCCCTCCAGGAGTTTTTTGATCGCATTCTCCCGGAGCGTGACCATTCCCTCTTTGCGGGCCATGTCCCGGAGGGCCTCAACATCACATTCGGCGATTATGTACTTTCTGATGGACTCCGTGATGGGAAGGACTTCAAAAACACCGCTCCTGCCCCGGCACCCCGTCCCTCGACACTTGAGACAGCCTTTTCCACGGTGCAGCTCAACGGGCCCCTCCTTTCCGATTTCCAATCCTATGGCCGTCAGTTCCGCACCTTCCATTTCAAAGGCTTCCTTGCAGTCCGGACAAATCTTCCTCACAAGCCTTTGGGCCACAATGCCCACCAAGGTGGCCTGAATCAGGAAGGAGGGCACCCCCAGATCCAGGAGGCGAGTCACTGAGGAAGGCGCATCATTGGTGTGAAGGGTGGAGAGCACCAGGTGTCCTGTCAAAGCGGCCTGTATGGCATTTTCAGCCGTATCCAGGTCCCTCATCTCACCAATCATAATAATATCAGGGTCTTGGCGAAGGATGTTCCTGAGAATAGACGCAAAGGTAATGCCGATCACCGGCTGAACCGCGATCTGATTGAAATCCTCGTGGACCATCTCGATAGGGTCCTCCACCGTGGTGATGTTGATGTCCGGGGTGGAGAGGTAGCGCAGTGTGGAATAGAGGGTGGTTGATTTGCCGCTCCCGGTGGGCCCACACACGAGGACAATCCCGTGGGGCATGTTGATGAATTGCTGGTATCGAAGCACGTCCATGGATGTGAAACCGAGGTTTTCGATCTGCTGGAACAGAATGTCCGGATCCATGATCCGCATGACCAGCTTTTCCCCAAAGGCCACCGGGATCGACGAGACGCGGATCTCAGCCTCCACACCCCCTTTCTCTGTTTTAATTCTTCCGTCTTGGGGCCTCCTTTTCTCTGCCATGTCCAATCGGGCCAGGTTCTTGATCCGGCTCACGATGGCGGAATGCACATTCTTGGGAAGTTCGTAGATGGTGTGCAACGCCCCGTCTATTCGAAGCCTGACCATGCTTTTGTCTCTTTTGGGCTCGATGTGCACGTCGCTGGCCCTCTGGTCAAAGGCATAACTGAGCAGATGATCAACGGCATATACGATGTGCTCATCCGTGGCAGGCAGTTCGTCGTCGGCCCTGAGACGCACATATTGCTCCAAATTCCCCAGGTCCACGGTGGGTACGCCGAACTGGTTCTCTGCGGCCACAATAGAGCGCTTGAAGCCGAAAAATTCGTTGATCAACTTAAGGATGTCCGTCTTGGTGCTGACCACGGGCTTGACTCTCAGGTGGCTGACCTGGGCAATGTCCTGAATGGCTTCCTCGTTAAAGGGATCGGGTGTGGCCACGGTGAGACAGCCGTCATTGATGTCGATGGGGAGGACCAGGTGTTTCATGGCAAAGCCGTGGGGTATGGTGGTGGTCACCAAGTTGAGATCCAGCTTGAGGGGGTCAATTTTCTTGTAGGGGATTTTCCAGGCCCTGGAGAGTGCCTGGAAAATGGTCTCTTCATCCAGTATGGTCGAGGACTTGTCGGCTCTCCTCAGCTCCATGTGGGTAATCACATCAACGATCGTGATGGGATTCATGACCCTACCCCTTGAAGCTGATGAGCCCTGCCGCGCAGCCCGAACCCTTTCCAGTTTCCTTCTCACGTCCTTCCGCTTGGTGTAGACCTCTTTTTTCTGGGCCTCAGAGATGAGGCGCAGCTTTTGGAGGACGTTGAGCACATAATCTTCGGACAACCCTGTTTTCAACTCCCTTGGCATTTCGCTGACCCGTTGTTACCCTCTCACCCGGCCGAATGCCGCAGATGGCGTCAAGGCGAATTTGTGATGCAACTTTCATAGGTTATATAATGTTTGTTCATTACATTTTAGTATGATCGGCACTGTGATGGCAATGAAAATATCAATACATTCTGGATCCCGGTTCGCGTCTCGCTCCGCGAGACTTGGCCGGGATGACAGATTGCGTCACAGCCTCTCAAGGGGAGGGATTTGGAAGATTATCGAACTGCCTCAGAAGGCTGGGCGATAGGGAGATAAAACACCCCCTCCCTGTTTCTTTTGGAGGGGGTGCATCACGAGGGGTGTTGCTGAAATGAGGAGATTAACGGCACATCCCCTCACTCGATCAGCCAGAGGGATATGATTTCATTTCGAGCATTCGTGAGAAAGCCAGCAAGGACGCCGGGGAGGAAGTCGGTCATCAAGGCATTCGGGAATTCGGGGGTGCTGTACGTGACCGTTGGAGAGAGCCTGTAGGCGGCGTCATCGATGACCACGAGATTGCTGTCTATGGCATCAATGTGTCCATACCCGTTAAACCCGTATGGATAATGGGCGGGCAGGACCACTTCCGGCTTGACCAGCGTCTGAGCATGGCAGGGCGTTGAAAGGACCGCCCCTGAGAACACGCACAAGGCCAATCCCGTGCAGAGGAGCAGCAGCTTTATCTTTTCCGGCCACCTTCTGTTTTTCTTTTGCATTGCTATGACTCCTTTTCTCACGATTCTCAACCCCCCTCCCCCCAGAGGCTGTGTCGTAATCCCTTTTCCGCGTTCATTTGTCATTTCGAGCGTAGCGAGAAATCTTGTGAGCATAGCCACTTTACATATTCAAGATTCCTCGGCTATCGCCTCGGAATGACATTTCGACACAGCCTCCCAGCGGGGAAGAGGGCAAGGGAGTGGGAACACATCCCATTATTCAAATTCCATCCAGTAGGTAACGCCCACGGTCACCGCCTTCTCGTCCACGGTGACGATCTTTCCTCTGGAAGAACTGAAGTACTTCCTCTCTCTGTCTTCATCGGGCACGCGCAGAATCGCCGGGGGCTGGAGCCTTCCTTCGGCCTGCACGCCCGTCGGGGCGACCAGAATGGGATCCTCCTCCGT
>JARRRH010000157.1:0-14760 GCA_037380925.1 Deltaproteobacteria bacterium
CCAAGGTCGCGGCCCTTTTTGCAAGCCCCACACCCCGATATCCGGCTGTCAGCGACAAGGCTTTCATCCATAAAAGCAGCACGATAGGCAAAAATGTCTCCATTTACCCTCTGGTCTATGTAGGGGAGGACGCGGTCATCGGAGACAACGTCCTTCTCTTTCCGGGCGTTTTTGTGGGCGACAGGGTGGAGATCGGCAAGGACACGGTGATTTATCCCAATGTCACGGTCATGCAGGACTGCCGCATCGGTTCGGAGGTTATCATCCACGCCGGCACGGTAATCGGCAGCGACGGCTTCGGTTTTGTCCGGGAAGGCTCCGTGAATGTCAAAATACCTCAAATGGGTACGGTGCAGATCGATGACCAAGTGGAAATCGGCGCCAACAATACCATCGACCGTGCTGCATCGGGTAGGACCTGGATTAAAAAGGGTGTGAAAACCGACAATCTGGTTCAGATCGCCCACAATGTAGTCATCGGAGAGGATACCGTCATTGTTGCCCAGGCGGCCATAGGCGGCAGTGTTCGGGTAGGAAGAGGCGTCGTCATCGGGGGACAGGTCGCCGTTGCGGATCATGTGACCGTTGAAGACAGGGCGATGATCGGCTCTCAGTCCGGTGTGGCCAAGTCGCTCTCCCGTGGTGAAGTGGTTTCGGGCACGCCTGCCATGCCCCACCGGCTGTGGCTCAAAACGCGAGCGCTCATTGTCCGATTCCCTGATTTCGCAAAAAGACTTCGCCGTCTCGAGAAAAGGATGGACGAATGGGAAAAAGAAGGGGGCGAAACATGAAGCTGCCTTTACGTTATCAAGATATTATTAAAGTCCTGCCCCATCGCTACCCTTTTTTGCTGGTGGACAGGATCACCGAACTGGAGCCCGGAAAGCGGATTGTGGGCCTCAAGAATGTCACCATTGACGAGCCTTTCTTCCAAGGCCATTTTCCGGATAACCCCATCATGCCGGGCGTGCTCATCATTGAAGCCATGGCCCAAGTGGGGGGCGTGCTGGCCGGTTTCTCTCTACCCGAAACCGTGGAGAAGGATCGGCAGAAAACGCTTTTCTTTATGTCCATGGACAAGGTCAAATTCCGGAAACCGGTGGTGCCGGGCGATCAAATTGTTTTTGAGTTGACGCCCTTGCGAACAGGGACCAGGGTCTGGAAGATGGCTGGAAAGGCATACGTGGAGAGTGACCTGGTCGCTGAAGCCGAATTGGTGGCCACACTGGGATAAGGGAGGAAAGGGTATTGACCGCCGAAATTCATTCCACCGCCGTGTTGGGCCCTCATGCGGAGATCGCAGAGGGGGTCAAGATCGGCCCTTATAGTATGATCAGCGATTATGTCACCATTGGTCGGGACACGGAAATCGGAGCACACGTGGTGGTAGAGGGGCACACACAGATCGGTGAGCGCAACAAGATCTACCCCTTTACCTGCATTGGCACGCCGCCCCAGGATGTCGGCTACCGCGGCGAAGACACGCGCCTGATCATCGGAGACAAGAACATCATCAGGGAATATGCAACCATTCATAGAGCAACGACAAAGCAAGACTGGGTCACCACGGTGGGAAACAGCAATTACATCATGGCTTACGCCCATGTCGCTCATGATTGCATTTTGGGAAACCATATCATCATGTCCAACGTGGCCACCTTAGGCGGCCACATCACCATAGGCGATCACGCGATCCTAGGCGGACTGGTCGCAGTCCACCAATTCGTCCGCATAGGGACTCATGCTTTTCTCGGGGGCAAGTCCGGTGTCGACAGGGATGTCCCGCCCTTCATGATCACAGCCGGAGAAAGGGCCAAGCTTTACGGCATTAATCGACTTGGGCTTCGTCGCTTCGGGTTCTCGCAGGAAGTGATTGAAGGACTGAAAAGCGCGTACCGAATCATTTGGAAAGAAAGCAAATCCTTGCGGGAGGGGATCGAAAAGGTCAGGCGGGAGGTAAGCCCCTTTCCGGAACTGGAGGTTCTTTTGGAATTTCTTGACGGGTCAAAAAGAGGAATTCTGAGATAGATCTGTTTCAAAAACCCCTGAGACCGCCAAGGACGCAGAGAAAATTGCGTAAAATGAATCAATTATTTCTGGGGTCTCCGCGTGCTCGGCGGTGAATTCTTTTTTACTGCGAATGCGTCAATATAGTTCGAGCTTTGGTATGAATGAGGGCATGGAGAGTTTGGGCATCATTGCCGGAGGGGGCCAGTTTCCAATCATGGTTGCCGAAGCGGCCAAGAAAAAGGGGCTTCATGTGTTCGCCGTCGCCCACTATGGTGAAACAGAGCCTGCCTTGTCCCAAAAAGTTGATGAAATCACCTGGATCAAGCTCGGACAGCTGGGTCACATGATCAAAGCGTTTAAAAAGGGCGGGGTAAGTAAGACCCTGATGGCCGGTTCTATTGAGAAGCGTCGCATGTTTGACCACATCAGGCCCGACGTGAAAGGCCTCAGCGTCATGTCCAAGTTGGCTATTTTCCACGACGACGACATCCTGAGGGCGGTGGCCGCAGAGCTCGCTAAGGAAGGCATAGAAATCGTGCCTTCCACACTGTATCTGCCTGAACTGCTGGCCCCGCCTGGATGTCTGACCAAGAGAAGACCGGGCAAATCGGAAAAAGCGGACATCGATTTCGGGCGGCATGTGGCCGAGGAGCTGGGCCGTGTTGATATCGGCCAGTGCGTGGTGGTCAGGAGAAAGACGGTTCTTGCCGTGGAGGCCATCGATGGGACCGATGCCACCATTCTGAGGGGCGGAAAACTGGCCAGGGAAAAGGCGGTTGTGATCAAGATGAGCAAACCCGGTCAGGATCTCCGGTTCGACGTACCCTCCGTCGGCCTTGAAACCGTCAAGGTCATGTCCGAGGTCAAAGCCTCTGTGCTGGCATTAGAAGCGGGCAAGACATTAATCTTTGACAAGCCGCAGATGATCGCTTATGCGAATGAGGCGCGCATTGCCGTTGTCGCTCTATAAAGAATTCGGCCGAGCAACATCTGATCTTCCATAGCGGGACAGTTTCAGACCTAAATGAGCGCATGGATCGCCTCGATTCCGAAAGAGAGATGAGAAAACCGTGAAGCGCGATAAGCTGAGAGTGGGTGTCATAGGGGTTGGGCATCTCGGTGAATACCATGTACAGAAGTATAAAGCCATAAAGAACGTGGCGCTGGTGGGAGTGGCGGACACCAATCCGGATCGGGCCAAAGAAATCTCCGAGCGTTACGGCACAGACACGTACAGTCATCACCACGAGCTATTGCCCAAGGTTGATGCGGTCAGCCTCGCCGTTCCTACGGAGAAGCATTTTGACGTGGCAAAAGAGGTCTTGTCCGAGGGCATCCATTTGTTAATCGAAAAACCCATCACTTATCGTCTCGAACCGGCCGATACGCTGATCCAAATAGCCCGCAAAAAGAACCTGGTTCTCCAAGTGGGTCTTGTGGAGCGTTACAATCCAGCGGTGGTAAAGATGGAGTCTCTCATAACCCGGCCCATTTTCATTGAGTCCCACCGGATGAATGTTTTCACCCCAAGAGGAACGGACGTGGATGTGGTTCTGGACCTCATGATTCATGATCTGGACATTATCCTCCACGTGGTTCCTTCGGAAGTGAAGGACCTCCACGCTGTTGGAATGTCCGTGCTGACAGATAAAACGGACATAGCCAATGTGAGAATCATATTCGAGGACGGCACGGTCGGCAATTTGACTGCAAGCCGGGTATCGGACAAGACCCTGAGAAAAATCCGTGTCTTCCAGCCAGATGCCTATCTCGCGGTGGACTGCCAAAAGCGAGAGATCGACGTCACACGGCTGGACAGCGACCTCAAAGACGCGGACAACTTTCCGCAAGTCTCCTCCAAAAAGACCCAGTTTCCAGGCAGCGATCCTCTGGCTGATGAAATTGCCTCTTTTGTCAACACCGTTAGAAACGGGTCCGAACCTGTTGTTTCAGGAGAGGACGGGCGAAGGGCACTGAAGTACGCCCTCGCCATTATAGACCAAATTGAAAGAGGGTGTAGGGATTTTCAGGCCATCTGTTGATTCCGAAAAATCGAAACGTGTCTTGATAGTTGCCGGTGAGGCATCGGCGGATCTCCACGGGTCGAATCTCGTTCGGGCCATCCGGAAGCTGGATCCCCATATCACCTTTTCCGGCATCGGCGGAAGAAAAATGGAAGATGCCGGGGTCCGCATTCTCGCATCTTCCTCTGATATGGCGGTTGTGGGCCTGACCGAAGTGCTCTCCCGACTGCGGGTAATTACCGGGGCCTATCTGAAACTGCGCTCTCTGCTCAAGCATTTCCGACCCGATCTTCTGATCCTCATTGACTACCCGGACTTTAATCTGGCTCTTGCCAAAGTTGCAAAGCGCTTCAGCGTCCCGGTTCTCTATTATATTAGTCCCCAAGTTTGGGCGTGGAGGCAGGGCAGGGCCAAGAAACTTGCGGATCGGGTGGACCGCATGGCTGTCATCCTCCCCTTTGAAGAGGATTTCTACCGCCGGAAAGGTCTCAACGTTGAATATGTGGGGCACCCCCTCTTGGATGCCGTTCCCCAGCATCTCCCGAAAGACGACGCCCTGAAGGAACTGGGTTTTGACACCACCTTTCCCATCCTGGGTCTTTTGCCCGGAAGCAGGAAGGAAGAGATCAAGAATCTCCTCCCCGCCATGGTCCGAGGTGCGGAAATCGTTTCATCTCAATATCCTGATCTCAAGTGCGTATTGCCTCTGGCACCGAGCGTTTCACGACAGCTGGTGGAGTCCATAACAGGGCAATCCTCCCTTGAAGTGACCATCTTTGAAGGCAACATTTATAAAGTCCTTAAAGCCTGCGATGTCGCATTGGTCACATCCGGAACAGCGACGCTCGAGACAGCCTTGATGGGTGTTCCCATGGTCATTGCCTATCGGGTGTCCCCTATCAGCTATTGGATCGGCAGGAGGGTCGTCAAGGTGCCCTATATCGGTCTGGTGAATCTGGTTGCCGGGGAAAGCATTGCGCCTGAACTCATTCAACGCGACGTCACCCCGGAGAGGCTCGCCCGAGAGGCTCTCGCCCTTTTACAGGCTGGCCAAGACCGTGAAAACATGATAAAGAAAATGGGAGCTCTGAGACAAGGCATGGGAAGAGGCCGCTCTTCGGAGCGGACGGCAAAAATTGCTCTGGACATGATTGGCCATTAGTCATTAGTCATGGGTCATTGGTCGGATTCGCCCCTCCACTCAAGAGCCTGTCCGACAAGGCACTTCCCCTCTCCTGGGAGGGGACAGAGCTTGTCCGCCATCGCGCGCCTGCTCGCTCAGGCGAGGCGGGCGGACACCCTGGTTCATTGGGCAAATGACCAGTGACCAATGACGTCTTAGCGAGGCAGCAACGTGGCCCGAACCATCCTGATTGTTGATGACGAACAAAGCATCATCCAGTCTCTGGAAGGCATTCTCACGGATGAAGGATTCGATGTGATCGATGCGACAGCCGGTTCGGAGGCCTTGGAAAAAATCGACGAGGTGATGCCGGACCTGGTTCTTCTGGACATCTGGATGCCGGGTATGGACGGCATTGAGACCCTGATTAAGATAAAGGAGTCTCACCCCCATCTCCAGGTGGTGATGATGTCCGGCCACGGCACCATAGAAACAGCTGTCAAAGCCACCAAGCTGGGGGCCTACGACGAAAAACCCCTGTCTCTGGAGAAAGTGATTCTTTCCATCAACAATGCCCTGGACTACTACCGGTTAGAGGAGGAGGTCAACCTCCTGAAGGAGAAACAGAAGAAGAAACACCGCATCACAGGGAGCAGTGAAGCCGCCAGACAGCTTAGGGAGCAAATCCGCATTGTTGCGCCAACCAATGCGTGGGTGTTGATTTCCGGTGAGAATGGGACAGGGAAAGAGCTTGTGGCCCATACCATTCACCGATTGAGCAAGCGCAGCCAAAAGCCCTTGGTGGAGGTAAACTGCGCCGCGATTCCGGAAGACTTGATAGAGAGCGAGCTCTTCGGCCATGAGAAAGGCGCTTTCACAGGGGCCACGGCCATGAAGAAGGGCAAATTTGATCTGGCACATGAGGGGACTCTTTTTCTTGATGAAATCGGCGACATGAGCCTCAAAACCCAGTCCAAGACACTGCGGATCCTTCAGGAGCAAAAATTTGAAAGAGTCGGTGGGTCAAGAACCATTCGGGTGGATGTCCGCGTAGTGGCCGCAACAAACAAAGATCTCGATGCCGAGATCGAAAAAGGCAGGTTCCGTGAAGACCTTTATTTTCGTCTGAACGTCATACCTATCAGAGTCCCGCCGCTGAGGGAAAGGGTGGAAGACATCCCGGAATTGGTGAACGAATTCCTCAGAGAAATCGCGCTGGATACCAATCTGGACACCAAAGAGTTTTCGGAGGAGGCTATGACCATCCTTCAAAGATACCACTGGCCCGGAAATGTGCGGGAGCTCAAAAACCTTGCCGAAAGGCTGGTCATCATGACACCCGGAAAGGTTATTCAAGCAGGCGACATTCCTTCCCCGTTCAACAGGAGATCAAAGGTTGAAGAAGCCTTCGCATCGAGCTTGAGAACGGATAGTTACAAGGAGGCTAAAGGAAACTTCGAGAAAGCCTTCATTGCGAAAAAGCTCAAAGAGTTCAACTGGAATATTTCCCAGACCGCAGAAGCCATTGGCATTGAGAGAAGCAATCTTCACAAGAAGATCAAAGCCTATGGCCTTGAAAATCCCCTATCTGAATAGCCTGGAGTATCTTCTCCCAAATCTCTTTGCGGCCCTCCTTGGTTTTGGCGGAGAAGACCGTTGGCTCCTCTGCTGAGAGGCTGTCCAATTGAGCCCGCAGTAGCCTGGCCCTTGAAGCGGCCCTGCTGCGCGACAGCTTGTCCGCCTTGGTCAGCACCACGAGGGCCCTTATTCCAAAGTGGTTGAGCCATTGAAGCAGGCTTTCATCATCCCTTCCGACATCCCGCCGAATGTCCAGGATCACCACCACGGTCTTCAGGTTGGGCCTGCTTCGGAGATAGGTTTCCACCATATCTCCCCAAGCACTTTTTATTCGCAGTGGCACACGAGCGAAACCGTAACCGGGCAGATCAACCATATAGAAACGATCGGCAACAGAAAAAAAGTTGATAGCCTGTGTGCGGCCTGGAGTCGAACTGGTCCTGGCTATTTTTGTTCTTTTCACCAGGACGTTGATCAGAGAGGATTTTCCCACATTGGATCGGCCCGCAAACGCGACTTCGGGCTTGTCGGAAGGAGGGTAATGGCTTCGGCGAAAGGCGCTTTTTAAGAAAGTGATTTCCATTTAACGCCTTTTGATGAATGCATCGATCCGGTTCAGGCCTTCTTCGATGTTTTCCAGGGAGTTTGCGTAGGAGAGTCGTAGAAAGCCCTCCGCATTTTCGCCGAAATCAATGCCCGGGCTCACCCCGACCCCGGCTTGTTGCAGGATCTCAAACGCCAGCTCGTAGGAATTGGAAGAGAGGTGCCTTGTGTTGACCAGTATGTAAAAAGCCCCTACGGGTTCCGCCTGAAGAGCAAACCCCAGCTCCCGCAATCGCTGGATCATGTATACTCTTCTCTCATTGTATATAGATTTCATCTTCTCCACATCGGGGCCGGCTTTGGTGAGAGCGGCCACACCAGCCCACTGCGAGACACTTCCCGCAGAGATGAACAAGTTCTGCTGGATCTTCTGAAGGGGACGGACAAAGCTGAGGGGGGCGATAATATACCCCAGCCGCCATCCGGTCATGGCATAGGCCTTGGAAAAACCGTTGAGCACAAAGGCCTTGTCCGTAAACTCCAAGATGGTATGTTCCTTCCCTTCATAAACCAGGCCGTGGTAGATCTCATCGGAGATGACGGCATAGCCGAGCCGTGCGATTTCCTCCATGCGCTCCGGAGACAGCAAGGTACCCGTGGGATTGGAAGGCGAATTAATGAGAATCACTTTGGTCCGAGGACCCAATCCCGCCTCAATATCCTTCATTTCGAACTGGAAGCCGTTTTCCTCGTACACATTGACGAAAACAGGGGCAGCATTCAGGAATTGGGCGAAGTTCGGATAGCACGGGTAGTGGGGATCGGAGATAATAATTTCATCCCCTCCTTCCAAAAGTGCAGCGAACAGCATGAACAAAGCAGGAGAGGTGCCTGACGTAACAATGACTTGGTCCGGTACAATATGGACCCCGTACTTCTGAAAATAATGATCACAGATTGTCTCTCGCAGTTCGACGATGCCCAGGCTGTGGGTGTAATGGGTATGGCCGTCTCTTATGGCCTTGTCGGCGGCTTCACAGATACATTCCGGGGTCGGGAAATCGGGTTCGCCGATCTCCAGGTGGATGATGTTGCGCCCTTCCCTCTCTAACTGGTGCGCCTTTTCAAGGACATCCATCACAATGAAGGAGGAAATCTCTCGTGCCCTTCTTGCGACGTTTTCAGCCCTCATTCGGCCTTTCGCACCTCCCCCAAGAAATTGTCCAGCTCACTTGCCGCATGGCCTCTACCCCCAGCTCCTTGCCGGTGGAAAAAGGGTTGTTCGACTCAACCCCTACGGGTGCTGAAAGCAACGAAGGGAACGAAAGACCTGTCTTTAAAGATTCTATCATATCACCTTGTTTAAGGGGTATTCGATGATCCCTTCCGCTCCCGCTTTGATGAGCTCAGGAATAAGTTCCCTCACTACTCTGGATTCCACGACCGTTTCCACAGAGAACCATTTGGCATTGTACAGACCTGCGACGGTGGGGGCGTTCAGGCTTGGAAGGAGGCGAATGATCGCTTCCAGCTTCTCCTCCGGAATGTTCATTTTGAGTCCCACCATGTTTTCCGCCCGGAGCGCACCTTTCAGTAAAAGAACGATCTGTCCGATCTTTTCCTTCTTCCATGGATCCTTGTAAGACGTCCTGTTCGCAATGAGCTGGGTGTTGGATGTCATAAATTCGTGAATGATTTTCAGGCCGTGGGCCCGGATGGTGCTACCCGTCTCCGTGACCTCCACGATGGCATCCGCAAGTCCTGAAACCGCCTTTGCTTCGGTTGCTCCCCACGAGAACTCGACCTTCACGTCGATGCCCTTTTCCTTGAAATACTTTCGGGTAAAATTGACCAGCTCGGTGGCTATCTTCTTTCCCTGGAGATCTCCAATGGCTTTAATCTCCGAATCAGCGGGCACAGCAAGCACCCACCGGGCAGGGTTCTGGCTGACCTTGGAGTAGAGGAGGTCGTCGACTACAATGACGTCGGATTCGTTTTCCTGGATCCAATCTTTACCCGTAAGCCCGGCGTCGATGGTGCCGTTCTCAACATAGCGGGACATTTCTTGCGCCCGGCACAAGGTGCACTCAAGGGTCTCGTCGTTGACATCAGGGAAATAGCTTCTCCCGTTGATGTTAATTTTCCAGCCTGATTTTTCGAAAAGCGAAATGGTCGCTTTCTCGAGACTTCCTTTGGGAATGCCGAATTTCAATGTGTTCATTTTTTGTAAACCTTCTGGGGATCAAATACTTTCTTGCCCACAATGGCAAGCGCTTCTCTGCTCACCACTTTCTTGTGAAAACACGTTTCGTAACCCGTGTGGCACGCTGCACCTCCAACCTGTTCCACTTTGAAGAGCACTGTGTCATCGTCACAGTCCACCAAGATCTCCTTGATCTTTTGGACGTGTCCCGATGTGCCGCCCTTGTGCCAGATTTCCTGACGCGATCGGCTCCAATAGTGTGCCTCTCCTGTTTCGAGGGTCTTTTCCCATGCCTCCCGGTTGATGTAGGCGACCATGAATACTTTTCCAGACTTGTAGTCCTGAACCACGGCAGGGAGAAGTCCCTTGCCTTTTTTAAAGTCCAGCTCGATCATCTGACACAGTCCTCTCCGGCTGAGCGCTCCTCTCTAAAATTGCGCGTTAAAATACCATATTAGGACACTGCTGTCCAAAATAACTTCGAAATGAGCTTTTTAGTTGCATAAGTGTGTGTTTTTACACAATGGGTGATTTTACTTGCAATACAGGTCCTTTTTTTGCATCGCCGAGGCAGGGGCATGGGGATCTCTTTTCAAAAACGAGAAGGTGTCGGTGCCCGGCACGCAGCGTAAGGCAATGCGTCAGGCGGGCGGAAGGCCTCCTGCGGAAACGGCCATGAAAAGCCTTCCATGGAGTGGATTGACGAGGGTCTCCCCCCGCCTTGGGGCCGACGCCGGGCTCCGCCATAGGAACTAAGTGCAAGGAAAAATTAAGAAAAAGAACCGCTCAGCTGCCCGCACGCTGCCGAGATATCGCGTCCTTTGCTTTTCCGAATAATGGCCGTGTAATTGGCCCTGATCAGGATGTCCTGAAATCGAAGCACGCGATCCATGGAAGGAGGTGACATATCCAATCCCGGATGGGCGTTGAGCGCAATGAGGTTGATCTTCGCGCGAAGGCCTGTAAGCAAAGCCGCCAACTTCCGCGCATCCCGGTCACGGTCATTGATCCCGTTGATCAAGATGTATTCGAAGGTGATCATGCGCCGATTCGGCAGCGGGAAATCCTTGCATGCCGAAATCAGAGACTCCAGAGAGTACCGGCGATTGACGGGCATGAGCGAGGTTCGGGTTTCCTCATCTGCAGCATTGAGTGACACGGCGAGGTTGACCGACACATCCTCGGCCAGTCTTCGCATCTGCGGAATCAAACCGCAGGTGGAAACGGTCACCTTTCTGTGGGAAAAATTCACGCCTTCTTCAGAGATCAGGTTGCGCAGTGCCTTGATAACCGCATCATAATTGGCCAGCGGCTCGCCCATGCCCATAAACACGAGATTGGTCAAGCCCTCCGGGTTTGTCATGTCCCGTTTGACCTGGATTACCTGATCAATGATCTCAGAAGGGGTCAAGTTCCGTTTGAGTCCTTGCCTGGCTGTCAGGCAAAAGCGGCAGCCCATGGCACACCCTGCCTGAGATGAGATGCAAAGCGTGCAATGGCCCCTTTCAGGGATGAGCACGGACTCGATGAAATTTCCGTCCCCGAGTCTGAAGAGGTACTTCCGCGTCCCGTCATCCGAGATCTCGGTCTTGACGCCTTCCGAGGGGCTGATGAAGGCCTTGTCCTTTAACCGAGCACGAAGCTCCTTGGACAGGCTGGTCATATTGTCAAAGGAACTCGCCAACCCTTTGAACAACCAATGCCGGATTTGCCGGGCCCGGTAGGGCTTCATGCCGAGTTCTTCCACCCAGGCTTCCGTCTCCTTCAAATCCAGACTCTTCAGGTCAACCTTCACGTTACTCTCTACGCTCCATCCTGGTGCTTGCATCGGTCCTTGGAGAGGGCCGCCGGGTTTTCACGCATGGTCCGCAGCTTGGCCAACTCCCACACATAGTCATATAGGTGAAGCCCCTTGCTTGCGGCAATGATCTCACCGTCTTCCACCCCGATAGAGGAAGCCATGTACTCTTTGAGAAGCTGAATAGCCCCCAGGTTGGCGGGGAAGCCGTTCCACAAATCCCAGGACCGGAAGTAGACGATGAAGTGGAGTTTGCCCTCCTGGATGCGAGTGTCTACGCCGCGAAGACAGGGGGGATCGTGGAGGAAAAGGCTCTTTTCATCTCCTACGGTCATGTAAGCCTGGTTGGTTTCATGACCATCTTCTTTAAACATGCGGATCACTTCTTCGATCTGTTTCTCCAAAAATTGACCATAGGTATAATCTTCACCGGGTTGCTTGGCCGATGTCATCAAGTAAGGGAGGTATTCTTCCAGGTAGCCCTCCGCCACAGGATTAGGAATACCTAGCGAAGGCGGTATATCCGGCAGCAAAGGCCTCGCATCAGGATGTTTGATGTGAATTGTTGCGTAATCGAATTCAAGCCGCTTCTGGCCTGCGTAACTGCCTCTGTCGATCGTATACTCCCTCCCCGTTTCCAGTAACCTGTAAATGCACTGGTACCAGGCATCAGGCAGGTCCCGTGCTTCGATGAATTCCAGTTTCATGCCCGCCACTCTCCTTCCTAACCGACCTCGATTTCAGGACAATCTCCTCTATTCTTGCAATGGAGGGGGAAGAATGTCAATTTAAGATATTTTGTTTGCCCATTCCATTGGAATTGTGTCATTTTAGACAGTGGACGCAGGGAGGCAACAGGATACTCCCCTTTTTTCACCGCTGAACGGCCGGGGTGCATATCCTGAAGGAAGAGGAGGGTCCACCCCATGGACAGACAAAAACTCAGGAAGCTGTCCCGAGACAAGAACTTGATCTCGGGCATTTACAATTACTGTGATCGATGGTGCGAACGCTGTCCGTTCACGTCCCGGTGCATGAACTTTGCCATGAGCGAGGAAGAATTCTCAGACCCCGAAACCCGTGACATCCGGAATGAAGCTTTTTGGCGGAAGTTTGCAGAAACACTCCACGCGACCCTTGAGTTTGTGAAAGAGACCGCCAGGGAGAGCGGCATTGACCTGGATGCGGTGGATGTCGACGATGAGGCTGAAGAACGCCGGATAGAGGAGGAACTGGCCGAGAGCCATGAGGTTTGTCGTTTCGCCCGGGCTTACGGCACCATGGTTGACGATTGGTTCAAGGCTGCCAGGGACCTTTTCGAGGAGCAGCCAGAAGATCCGTCCGGTATGGATCCTGCGACTTCGATCGTCCAGCCCGAAACGGGCGAAGACAGGGACACATTACAGGACGCACTCGAGGTGGTCCGGTGGTACCAGCACTTCATTTACGTGAAGCTCATGAGAGCCGTCCGGGGAGAGCTGGAGGACGGGGATGAGATGGTCGAAGAATTTCCAAAAGATTCGGACGGCTCGGCAAAAGTGGCACTCATCGCCACAGACCGTTCCATCGCTGCGTGGGGAAGGATACGGAACTATTTTCCTTTTCGCAGCCAGGACATCGTCAAGATGCTCGTTCATCTGGAGGGGCTTCGAAACAAAGTGGAGAATGCCTTCCCGAATGCCAGAGCATTCGTACGTCCCGGCTTCGACAAAATCGACTTGAACAGCTAAAGAAGCTTCGTTGCAATCCTAGGAGGCTTTCGCCAGGGATGACCATGCCGGCTCGCCTAGACTGGATGGGAATCTTTAGATCTTAGCTTACGAAGACGACTGATTCTGATGAAAAAGATCCTTCTTGAGCCGACCCTCAGCAAGTGTGTCGAAACCTTGGCCAAAGAGCGCTACTGGTCCCTTGTGGACGAATATGGACGAAGGATTGGGAAAGAAGGGGCCTTGGAAGATCTGGAGTGGGAGATAGAGACGTTGCGAACATTCCTGGAGCACATGGATGTTGCGCAGTACCGAAGACTCACGGAGGCACATCTGGAACAGGGCAGGAAGGTTCGCCTCGTTTTGGAGATGACAGATGAGGGTGTGGTCCATGCCAGGGTTCAGGCATAGAGGTCATGACGCTTATCGCCACCTTTGAGCCAAAAGAACATTGAGACCGGTCATGAAAGGAGGCACGAGTATGAAAAATTTTCCGAGAAAACTCTCTCTTGTTTTTTCATCCGGCTGTCTCGGCGGATTGGCCAACAGCGTTGTGCTCTGGCTCTTCGGTAAAGCGGAGATCACGATGGATCTTGGCGTGAGAATTGCCCCGGTTTTTACGGTGAAGTGGCTCTATCCACGTTTGATCTGGGGCGGTATCTGGGGATTTCTTTTCATTCTCCCTATTTTTCGCAATCAGTCCTTTGGGCGAGGCCTCTTCTTCAGCCTGGGACCATCCATTGTTCAGCTCCTGGTCATTTTTCCCTATCGGGCGAACAAAGGATTGCTGGGGTTGGATCTGGGCATGTTGACCCCTGTTTTCGTCCTCTTTTTCAACGCGATTTGGGGTCTGACCGCCGCCCTCTGGCTGCGCTGGGTGGAAAAGAATTGAACAATGGAGTGAAACAGGAATGGAGTATCTCAAAAAGAATAGCTCGCGCCGATAAAGCCTCACGATGCGTTCACACCTACGTTGCGATCCTTGATGCCGGCGTTGGAGATATGGTGAAATATGGCTTCACCGTCAATAGACCAATTTTTGTTGAGCAGATAATGGGCTCCTACGCTGAACTGCGGAGTAAATTCAATGGGACTTCCTATGAGCGACTGTGATAGATCTTCGTAGGCATCGGAGTAAACAATGCCCAAGCCCAACTGGGCATAGACGAATGCGGTTGCCTTGTGGTATAGGGAGGACTGATGTCCTGAATCGCTAGAAATAGCTTTTGCCAAATACGGGGAAGATGCCATGACCATAAAAAGAATAACCTGCTGCGTTGACTTCTCGGAAAATGCCCGCTTCGCCTTTCAAAGGGCTGTGGAGTTGGCCGAAAAATTTCAGGCCAAGCTCTATGTCATCCATGTCCTGCCGCCTGCTGTCAACCCCCTTGAAACGGGCGCGGATTGGGTGATGCCCGAAGAGCCGAAAAAGTCTCTCATCTTGAAAATCCAGGACAAGATGGCACAAGAGTACGGATCGAAAATCGCCAAGCACATGGATTCCGAACTTTTGGTTCTGGACGGCCATGTCTCTTCTGAGATCATCCGATTTCTGGAGGAGAATGAAATAGATCTTGTCGTCCTGGGATCCTATGGTGCTTCGGGCATGGGCTTGGTTCTTTTCGGCAGTGTGGCGAACAGGGTAGCCCATAAGGCTCCCTGCTCCGTGATGATCGTGCGCTCCGAAGACAAGGTCACCTAGAGGCGGTCTTGAAAGAGAAAACTTTCACCACCAGGCGCCGAGGACACAGCGCAGCGTAGCCGGTGGATTA
>JARRRH010000158.1:0-5680 GCA_037380925.1 Deltaproteobacteria bacterium
GCGCCCGCGCAAGCCGCCGGCCGAGCTGTTTATGGCGGACCCTTTGCTGGAAGCGGAGCTTTTCGGTTATGAGAAAGGCGCTTTTACAGGGGCCGTTACGCGGAAAATAGGGAAGTTTGAACTGGCTGATCAAGGGACGTTGCTTTTGGATGAAATTGGAGAAATGTCGCCCAATATGCAGGCGAAGCTCCTTGGCGTGTTACAAGAGGGGGTTTTTTACAGGGTAGGGGGCAGCAGCCCTATCGAGGTGGACGTGCGAATTATTTCTGCCACCAATCGGGACATTTTGCGGGAAGTGGCGGAAGGTAGATTCAGGGAGGATCTTTTTTACAGGCTCAACGTGGTAAAAATCCATATGCCCGCCTTGAGAGAGAGAAGGGAGGATATCCCTCTGCTGGCCGACTATTTCCTGAACATGTTCAAAGAGGAAAGAGGGGCTTCCGCTCTTAGCCTATCTCAGAAAGCCATGGAAAAGATTATGGCCTATGACTGGCCGGGCAATGTGAGAGAGCTGAGAAACGCGATCGAAAGGGCGGTTGTGATGGGGAACGGCCACGCCATATTCCCTGAAGATCTTCCCATTTCCGGAATCAAGACAGGGCATCCCAGCCTGCAAGTGGGTTTGACGCTGAAGGAAGCCGAAGACAGCTTCAAGAAAGAGTTTATCATGGTGAACCTCAAGCACACCGACGGGAACCGAAGCAAAGCCGCTAAACTCATGGGCATTCAGAGAACGTACCTTTCCCGGCTGCTCTCCAAATACGGCATTCAGGAGATCTGATCTTCATTCAAATCGTTTCAACTGGAAGACTTTTTTGTTTTGGGTGGCGGAGATATAATAAAATTTGTCCTGGGGAATGTAGATGTAAGGAACATCTTCCTTTCTGCGAAAGAGGAAATGGGAGAGAATCATGCGGTTTACCGCCCTGTGGCCGATGATCATGATATTATCTGAAGGGTTGCTGAGATAGATGGCTTTCTTGATTCCCCGGTCAATCCTTGCCTGCATCGTGATGTAGCCTTCCCCGTCGGGGTAGACGTAGTTGTATTTGTCTTTCTGCCTGGCAGCCGCGACGCCGGGCATTTTCCTCCTGATTTCTTCATAGCTCATGCACTCGCAAATGCCGCTGTCTATTTCGTTGAATTCGGCCAAGGGGATAATTTCGCACGTCTTCTGGCGGCTTTTGATAGGCTCCGCGGTTTGAATCGTTCGTTTCTTTTCGCTGGTAAAAATAAGGGGGACTTTTTTTCTTTTAAAAAATTCACCCAGCGCGACACCCTGGGCTTTACCCTTTGGGGTCAGCGGTGAGTCCCCGCCGATCCGGTCTTGCAGGTTAAAATAGGTCTCTCCATGGCGGATCAAATAGAGATTTTTGACCGTATCGGTGACTAAAAAGTCTCTTATCCGGTCATGGTAGGGAATGTCCGTTTTGACCTGCTCATCAAGAATCCTGTTGTTCAAAGAATCCAGTTTGATGTAATTGCCGTCCTCTTGGAGGGGCGTGTAGATGGACTGATAGTAGCCGATCCTTTGTCTGAAGCTTTGAATGGCCTCTTCCTGCGTGAGGTGGCCGAACTCCTCAAGGTCGATTTTTCTCAGAATGCTGGCCTGCAGTATATCCTCATCATCGTTGATGCATTCGATAAAAAGAACAGGGTGGTCGTGGAGGAGACGGATGAGAGCCCGCCTTCGTTCAGAGCTGGCGTTGGTGGCGTCAAGGATAGCCACCTTGCCTTGGTTGTTCAGGTAACGTTTTGCCTTGTTTATGTTGATGTGAGCAATTTTTTCCCGCAGGGCCACGCCGTCTTTGTTTTGGGGGTCGAAAAACCCCGCATAAGCGGTATTCCCCCGTATCATCTTTCTTCGCAATTCCCCATTGTTAAAGATGCGCGTTTTTATGGAATCGTGCGTGAGGTTCTCTTTGAGCTTGGTGGCAATGGTGGTCTTTCCCCTTGCAGGGAGGCCGACCATGACAATATAGAGCTTCGTGTCCTTCATAACAGGAATTTTAAGGCTTGAAGTTTCCATTTATGACCTTATAATATTTAGGATTTTTTCTCAAGGAGGGAGACATGCAAAGTGAAAGGGTATTGAGGCCGAGGGCAGATGTCCTGGTCAATGGTTTTGTCCGAAGCGTTTACAACTGGATGTTCATCGGTCTTGCGCTCACAGGATTTGTGGCCCTTTACGTATCCACCAGCGAGACCATGATCCGGCTTATATTTGGGAACAGTTTCATCTTTTTCGGGCTTATCCTGGCTGAACTGGCCCTGGTTTTTTCCATCAGCGGCCTGGTGAACCGCATGAGCGGGGGGACAGCCACCGCTCTTTTTATTGTGTATTCGGGTTTGAATGGGCTCACCCTTTCTTTCATCTTTCTCGTTTATGCCCGGGCATCCATTGTGAGCACCTTTTTTATCTGCGCCGGCACCTTCCTGGCTTGCAGCATTTACGGCTGGAGCACAAAGCGCGATTTGACGTCCTTGGGCGGATTTCTTATGATGGGTTTGTTCGGCATTATCATCGCCTCCCTGGTGAATCTTTTCATCCGGAGCAGTGCGGTGAGCATGATGGTGAGCTATATCGGCGTACTTGTGTTTGTGGGGCTCACGGCTTATGACACGCAGAAACTCAAAAACATGGCGCTCACGCAGCCTGCAGATCTCGACGGTGCGGTCATCAGAAAAGGGGCAATTCTCGGGGCCTTGTCGCTCTACTTAGACTTCATTAACCTCTTCTTGCTCCTTCTCAGAATATTTGGTCAGGGCCGGGAATAACCACAAAGACCGGCCGGATAAAGTGTACAAAAGAGCATCCCCCTGTGACCCCGGCAGGGGGATGCTCTTTTGCCCGCCTGCGCAGAAAGCCAAGGCTTTGCGCGTGGCACTTCCAACAGCGAGATTTTCATGGAACCCTCCTATGTCAAACTTCATCGCCAGGGAAAACTGGCCGAACGGGTTGAGAAAGCCCTTTTGCTCATGGAATCGTGCCGGCTCTGTCCCAGGGATTGTGGTGTCCATCGGCTGGATGAGGAGAGGGGATTCTGTGACACGGGGAGAAGGGCACGGGTTGCAAGCTACAATGCCCATTTCGGCGAAGAAGCTCCCCTGGTAGGCCGTTACGGCTCAGGTACCATCTTCCTGAGTTCTTGCAACCTGCTCTGCAGCTTCTGTCAGAACTATGAAATCAGCCACCTGAGAGAAGGCGTCGAGGTGGAGCCGCAACAGATGGCCGCCATGATGCTTCAACTCGCCCGAGCCGGCTGCCACAACATCAACTTTGTAACCCCCACCCATGTCATCCCCCAGATTTTGGAGGCGTTGGCCCATGCGGTTGAAGGCGGACTGGGAATTCCCCTTGTGTACAATTCCAGTGGTTACGACCGAAGGGAAACCCTAGAGCTCTTGGAGGGAATTTTCGATATCTACATGCCTGATTTTAAGTTCTGGGATGCCCGATGGTCGGAGCGGTATTGCCGGGCGGCTGATTACAGGGAGGTTGCGGTAGAGGCCATACGGGAAATGCACAGACAGGTCGGGGACCTGGTCGTGAATGATCAAGGTGTGGCGCTCAAAGGGCTGCTTGTAAGGCATCTGGTGATGCCCAACAATGTGGGGGGCACGGAAAAGATCGTCACCTTTCTGGCCGAACAAATCTCCCCCAACACGTATGTCAATGTCATGGATCAATACCGGCCCTGTGGGGATGCGCACAAGGATGAGTTCATAAACCGACGATTGACCGCAGGGGAATTCAGGGATGCTCTGGATGCGGCCAAAAAAGCGGGGATGAAAAGGCTTGATCCGAGAGACCGCATGCGCTTTATACTGAGATTGTGATGGAAAGTGAAAGAACCTTTATTGTCGGGGATATCCACGGTTGTTTGGGCACCCTGAAAAAGTTGAGGGATAAGATCGGCTGGCGTCCTGACAGAGACCGTCTTATTTTTCTCGGCGACTATGTTGACAGGGGCCGGGATTCACGCGGCGTGATCGAGTACATCTTGGACATCATGGGAATGTCCTCTGCGGTGGAGTGCCTCTTGGGGAATCACGAGAGCATCTTCATCGATTTTTTAGAAGGCAGGGACTCTGTGACTTTTTTCCTGAATGGGGGGGCAGCCACCCTGAACAGTTACCGCCTTCATCAATCTGCAGAAGGTGAAACCCTTGTCCCGGAAAAGCACCTCTCCTTTTTGAAGTCGCTGCGAAAATGGATCGAAATGGACGATTACTATGTGGTTCACGCGGGTTTTCGACCCGGTGTAGGTCCCGGGGATCAGACCCTGGAAGACCTGCTCTGGATCCGGGAACCTTTCATCTTTTCTGAACATGATTTCGGAAAGAAGGTCATATTCGGTCATACCCCTTTTTCAGACCCCTTGATTATGGACAATAAGATCGGTCTGGATACCGGTGCTGTGTACGGAAACAAATTGACCTGCCTCGAATTGCCTGCACTGAAGTTCCATTCCGTAGAGGTGTCCGATTTTGTCTGAACCCTCCTCCATTGTCGGACTCACTTCTACCGTTCCGGTAGAGTTTATTTTTGCCGCCGGTCTGACGCCGGTGGACCTGAACAATGTCTTCGTTACGGCTCCGCAACCCGAGAAGCTGCTGAAACAGGCGGAGTCGGCAGGGTTCGCCCACAACATTTGCTCATGGATCAAAGGCATCTATGCAACCGCGATAAACCGGGAGTTGAAACGCATCATCGCCGTCACAGGAGGAGACTGCAGCAACACTGTGGCTCTGGCCGAGCTCTTCAGCAGGAGAGGCATCCGGGTCATCTCCTTTGACTATCCGTTGAACCGGCAGCCCCGGCTCCTGATGAATCAGCTGGAAAAGCTGAGGTCCGCTTTTTCAGTTTCCTGGGAGGAAGTGAATCGAACCAAGAGAAAGCTGGATCGAATCCGGGACAAGCTCAAAGTGCTGGACGCAATGACCTACCAAGACAATGTGATTTCCGGTTCTGAAAACCATCTCTTTTTAGTCACCAGTTCTGATTTTAATTCCGATCCGGATCAGTATGAAACCGAACTGGACCGGTTTCTTGAGAAGGCTGAAGCAAGAGGAGCAAACCCGGCCCCTGTTCGCCTCGGCTATCTGGGGGTACCGCCCATATTTAGCGATATCTATGAAGTCATTGAATCCTTTGGGGCAAGGGTTGTTTTTAACGAAACACAAAGACAATTCAGCATGCCTTACGGCGAAAAGGATCTCCTGGTGCAATATCTGCGTTACACCTATCCTTATGACATCCGGGGAAGGATTGAAGATATAGGACAAGCCATTCAGACGAGGAACCTGGACGGTCTGATCCATTACACCCAGACCTTTTGCTTCCGGCAAATCTACGACATCATCTTCAGGGAGGCTTTCCCCATTCCCTTGCTCACCATCGAGGGGGATCGACCAGGGCCTGTGGACGCCCGAACCGCAGTACGGATCGAAACCTTTGTGGATATATTGAAGACCAGAAAATTTGGATAGGGACTGGGGCCTTAAAGCATCTCCTGTTTTCCGCTGATGAACGCCTCCGCCACCTCCACATCCTCTCTGCTGCCGATGTAGAGGGGCGTCCTCTGGTGGAGTTCTTTGGGTTGGATCTCCAGAATGGGGCCGTAGCCGTCACTGGCATAGCCTCCCGCCTCCTTGGCCACCATGGCCAGGGGATTCG
>JARRRH010000159.1:0-12348 GCA_037380925.1 Deltaproteobacteria bacterium
CATCCTTCCCGGAGAAACGCCTGTTTTCTGGGCCTGCGGGGTGACCTCGAACCTGGCTGCCAATTCCGCATCACTTCCCCTGGTCGTTACCCATGCGCCGGGCCACATGTTTGTTTCTGATATGAGAGATGAGCAGCTGACGATCTTGTAGGCCTGTCTCTTCCTGATTCTTGACATGCCACAAAGATTTACCTATAGTGCCGAAGTAATCATGGCACCCTCGTTTTTCGGCTTTGCACCCTTAGGCCGCACCGCAACTTAGCCTTTTTGAGAGAACCTGTTACCGAACTTGTTGGTTTTCCCGCATCAGACCATAAAAAGCGAGAAGAGAGCCTTTGGCCGTTTGCGTAACCGTGTTGCATAAGCCATGGATTCGGTTGTCTTCTATTTTTATGAAGGCCGCTTGGCCTTAAGAAGGGAGGTTTGAAGATGAAAAGAGGTACTGTGGTTTTTCTGAGTTTTTTGGTAATGGCGGCCCTGTTGGTTCCTGCCGGTGTGTTCGCTGCTGACGAAATCAAGATTGGGGCTATTTATCCGCTAACCGGAGGCGCAGCTGCCGCGGGACGCGAGCTCCGTGCAGGCGCCGAACTGGCGGAGGAAATCACAAACGGAGTCATGGCAGATCTGCCCATGGCCATAGCCAAAAACAGCGGTGTCCAGAGTCTGGGTGGGGCGAAGATCAAGCTGATCTTCAAAGATCACGAAGGCAATCCTACTCTTGGGGCCGATCTTGCCAAGAAGCTGATTCTGGACGACAAAGTCCACGGGATCTTGGGTTGCTACCACAGTTCTGTGACGAAAACGGTGAGTGCCGTTTGTGAACAGTATGGCATCCCCATGATCAACGGCTCTTCCACCTCGCCAGCCTTGACCCAAAGGGGTTTCAAGTGGTTTTGGCGCACGACCCCCCATGACAAGTGGTTTACCAAGGATCTTTTTGAACTGCTCAAGGGTTTGAGCGAAGGAAAGGTGAAGGGCGTGAAAGCTGTTCCGAAGGGGGATCTCATGAATGTGGCCTCAGCCTGTGAAAAGACAGAATGGGGCTCTCTGGTGACGCAGATGATTGAGTTGTTCGCAAAGGATTACGGCTACAACCTGAAAAAAACCCTTCTCTACGCTGACAAAGCCACAGACCTTTCCAGCGAAGTTCGATCCTTGAAGGCTACCCGCGCCGATGTCTATCTCTTCGCGTCCTACACCTCCGATGCGATTCTCATGATAAAAACACTGAAGGCCCAGAAGGCGAACCCCAAAGTCTTGTGGGGTCAGGACGCAGGATTCGAAACCCCGGAATTCCAAAATACCCTGGGGGACGACATCGTGGGTATTCTGACGAGAACGGTTTTCCTGCCCAAGGTTGTGGAAGTGAAGAAGCTGGCGGGCCTGGTCAATACCATGTACAAAGCAAAAACAGGCAATGACTTCAGTGGCGCGTCGGCCCGGTCTTTTACAGGGCTCCAGACGTGGGTGCACGTCCTTGAAAAAGCCGGATCCACCCGACCTGCCGACATCCAGAAGGCGGCCAATAGTATCGTTATTCCAGGCACCGAGCTCGTGGTGCCATGGAGCGGCATCAAGTTCTCCACATCGGGCGATGAGATCGGCCAGAACGTTTTGGGATCCGGCCTCATTGGCCAGTATCAAAAGAGCCCTGACGGCAAAGTGGTGCTGGAGATCGTCTATCCCTTCGACGTGGCCACAGCCGATATGGTCTATCCATTCCCCGGTTATTAGTCAGACTCCAGGTCTAATTTCCACCCCTCTCCTTCGGGAGAGGGGTTAGGGCTTGGGAGGGTTATCAGCGCTTTATGGATATCCTGGTTGGATCTATTGTGGCCGGCATTTTGCTCGGCATGGTGATCGCCCTGGTGGCATTGGGCCTGACCGTGATCTTCGGGGTGATGGACATTGTAAATTTTGCGCACGGCGAATTTCTCATGGTGGGCATGTACACCGGCGTGCTCACGGCGCAGGCAGCGGGTGTGGACCCTTTGTTCACATTGCCTGTTGCTGCAGTTGTTGGCTTCCTGCTGGGCGTCGTCTGTTACGTCGGATTTATCAAATTTCTCCTCAGAGGACCCATGGTAGCGCAGCTGCTGGGGACTTTCGGCTTGATGCTTTTCCTCAGGAACTTGGCCTTGCTTATTTTCGGCTCAAGCGACAGGTCTGTGCACCATGGGCTCCTTGTGGGCAAGAGCTTTGACATCGGTATGAACATCATTGTTCCGGCCACCAAACTGGCCGCTGCAGGCCTCTCCGTGATTGCCTTCCTGGTTGTGTGGCTCTTGATGAATCGAACGAAGATCGGAAAGGCCTTGACAGCAACGGCGTTGAACGCCCAAGCAGCGCGTTACATGGGTATTCCCACAGAGCGGATGAATGCCCTGGCCTGGGGTGTCGGAGGCGGTTCCGTAACCGTGGCCGGGGCTTTGATTGTGAATTTCTGGGCAGTGAATCCGTTTATGGGGCTTCTATTCACCATGATCGCCTTCGCCGTTGTGGCGCTGGGTGGGTTCGGCAGCGTGCCCGGAGCCTTCTTTGCAGGTCTCGTAGTGGGAATGATCATGGAGATTCCAGGGTTTTGGGATTTTTTCACCTTCACCTTTGACATCGGATGGATGGCCGATGTGCCCATGACATCCCTGAAGTATATGTGGATTTATGCAGCCTATTTTTTGATTATGGTGATACGGCCCAGGGGGCTGTTTGGATGGAAGCAATAAGGGACGCCGTCGATTTCTCCGATTTCCCTCGAATTGATCTCATCATTGCGTGGACTGTCGCCGTCTTTTTCCTTGTTTTTCCCCTTTTTCCTCTTTCCTCTTTTGCCATGGCCACCATGATTCAGTTTTTCATGTTTGCCCTTTACGGTATGGGCTGGAATGCCATCGGTGGCTATGGCGGCCAAGTGGATTTGGGAAAGGCGCAGTACGTCGGAATTGGCGCATATACGACAGCGGTGATGCTTATCCGATGGGACGTTCCCTTTTGGTTTTCCATGCCCGTGGGAATGTTCTTTGCCGTGGTGTGGTCCTTCATCATCGGGTATCCTCTTTTCAGGCTGAAGGGCCATTACTTTGCTATAGCCACTATTGCCACGTCTCTGGTGCTCAAGGATCTTTTCGATGTCTGGTCTTTCGTGGGTGCGGCTAGAGGATTGGAAATTTCGCCGATCAAGTACCCGCCCCCGGATTTCCTGAGGCTCATCTTCAAGGAGGATATCTATTACTACTACATCATCCTGGGATTTTTCTTTCTGGGTATTTTTTATATGAACTGGTTTCGGAAATCCCGTCTGGGGTTCCAGCTCCGGTGCATCAAGGACAACGAGGATGTGGCGCGATCCTTAGGTATTAATGTGCTTTGGGCCAAGGTCAAGACCTACGCGATTGCCACCGCCTTTGTCAGCTTTGTGGGTTCATTTCATGCTTGCTATATTAAGAATATTGAACCGGTCGATACTATGAGCCTGGACATTTCTATTTTGATCGCTTTGATGGCCATGCTCGGTGGGGCAGGCTCTTTGTGGGGACCTATTATCGGGGCGGGAGTTCTCATCCCGCTCAAGAGCTATCTCAAAGAGTGGCTGGGAGCAGCGGCCGGTCTGGTGGGCATCGACCTCATCTTGTATTCGATCATTATCATGCTTATTTCAGCCGTGGAACCCCGCGGCATCTGGGGCATTGTGGAAAAGGTTCGTCGGAGGAAACTAGCGTAATGGCCTTTCTGGAAGTCCACAGCGTGACCAAGACTTTTGGGGGACTGAGGGCCAACGACAACGTCTCTTTTGCCATGGAGAGAGGTGAACTCGTGGGTCTTATCGGACCGAACGGGGCTGGGAAAACCACGCTTTTTAATTGCATATCCGGCCATCATCCGGTCACCTCCGGTCGCATCATCTTTGATACGGAAGACATTACCGATCTCAAGGCCTATGAGGTGGCGCGACGGGGAATGGCAAGAACTTTCCAGGTCTATGCGGCATCGGGCGACTTGACTGTGGAAGAAAACGTGATGGTCGGGTGTTTTATGCGCAATCGGTCAAGGGCCCAGGCGAAGGCGCGAGCCGGAGAAGTCTTGAAGGACCTCATGCTGAAGGATCTTTCCCATTACATGTTGAGTGAGCTCCCTGTGGCGGCCCAGAAGCGCGTGACCATGGCCACTGCCCTGGGGTCGGATCCCAAAATGCTTTTATTGGATGAGGTGGCTGCCGGACTGAACACCTCGGAGGTGGAAGAGGTCATGGCGAGCATAAGACATGTGCATCATGAGCTCGGCATTACGGTTATGCTCATTGAACACGTGATGGAATTGGTTATGAAAGTCAGTGATCGGGTGATTGTGTTGGATTATGGTGAAAAAATCGCCGACGGACCGCCGGACGAGATTGCCCGGGATGCCCGGGTCATCAAGGCGTATCTAGGGGAAAGATTCGTCCGGGAGCACACAGGCGAGTTCAGGTAGAGTATGGTGGAACACATTCTAGAGGCCGAGAACGTGAAAGTTCGATACGCCGGATTGCCGGTCCTCCACGACGTTTCTTTGAGCGTGGATTCCGGGGAGACGGTGTGCGTGGTGGGGTCGAACGGTGCGGGAAAGTCAACACTGCTCCGTGCCGTTATGGGATCACAACCGGTCTTTGAGGGGCGAATTTTTTACATGGGCCAGGAGATCCATCGACTGAGAACGGAAGAAGTCGTGCACCTGGGGATTATTTACGTGCCCGAAGAGAAAATGCTCTTCCGGCCCCTCTCTGTGGAAGAGAACCTCCTCCTGGGCGCCTACGTGCTCAAGGACGAGGCGCAGGTTCGGAAGAACCTCGAATTTGTTTATGCTCTTTTCGCCCCCCTCCGTGAGAGACGATACCAGGCGGCATCTACCCTTTCAGGGGGCGAACAGCAGATGGTGGCGATTGGGCGTGGCTTAATGTCCAATCCCAAGATTCTCATGCTCGACGAGCCTTCGTTGGGACTGGCGCCCATACTGGTGGATGAAGTCTTGGACACGGTGAGGCGACTCAAAGAAGAAGGGATCACCATCCTTTTGGTCGAGCAAAATGTAAGGGAGGCTCTGGATTTGGCCGATCGGGGGTATGTTCTTCAGACAGGAAAAATCGTGGCTCGGGGTTCGGGCAAGGAACTCCTGGAAAGCGATATGTTTCGCAGTGCGTTCTTGGGCATTTAGGCCTCTTGATCCTTACTGTTCTTTCAGCCTTGCCACCTTTGATTTTAAAAACTCGCCGACCTTGTCCCCAAAGCCGTGGGGATACATCCTAAATAACTCCGACAGCCTCTGTTCCAACTTCAGGCGCACTTTCTGAGGTGTGGGATTTCCGAAAGCCAACAACCAGCTTTCCTGCTGCCGGATTTTACTCCGCATCCGCATTTTCTCGACCTTGTCGAGTTTGGGGACGGAATCCAGCTCATATTCGAGCATCTCCAGTAGGTCTTTCACATCCAGCTTGCTGAACTGTTTCATCACCGCCCTCCTGGTCCTCGTGTCCGTAAATAATCGGAAAGGTTGAAAAGTGGCCGCATGGGGGAGGATTCCCGGAAAGGGCTAGCACTTTTTCTTCTGTTCCGAGGCTCCCGGCCTGGTCTTTTCAGCGACTTATCCATGGGGGAGTTTTACCCCCTCCGCAGCTCCGCCTGCGGCGGAGCTGCGAAATCGCTTCGTCAGCCTGGATAAACACTCTTGCACGATACCAAATAATTTGACCGCGGAAATTACAACGAATTCTTTTATTGGAAAATCTAATCTTAAAATATTATCACAGGCGGGCAGAGATGGCGAGTACATTGTAGTTCGATCCTCTCCATGCCTATCCGAACCGCGCCGGTAAACCATTTGGGCCCCAGAGCGTCTAAAGGATTAAAGGTGACGAGAGACGCAAGGCTGTGAAAGCGGGGCTGCAGAAGACGGTGGAGGTAATGATGGCCGCTCTCTTCCTGATAGCAGGGGACGTTTCGGCACACGAACCGGGCTTTCGCCGGTTGAAAGATCTGTGGGGGAGTGGGCCTCTTTACTCTGGGGCAGGATGGGCATATGATCACTGCGTGGTGACGGTCCCAAGGATCTGTGGTGAACCGGCGTAGTCTACAGGTTCGGGTTTGTTTTGCAGTAGAAGAGGGGCACTCAGAAGAAACCCCATGTGTGGTCGAAGGCGCAATGTCTGTGGGAGGGAGGATGGATGCGGTTCGTTTCGCCCAAGAAGCACCTGAGGCAAGTTTGCAGAAGGTCCAAAACATGGGCTTGAAAAAAGCCCCTTCTCCCGGCCGGTGGAAGGATGAGCAACTCGTTGCGCAGGCGCGGGAAGGCGAGCAGTGGGCCATGGAAGAACTTGTCGTCCGCTACCAACAAAGGGTTTACACCATGGTCTACCACATGTGCGGCGAGGATGACCAGGATGCGGAGGACCTGACGCAGGAGGCTTTTCTGAAAGCCTTTCATCACCTGGGCCAGTTTCGGGGGAGCGCCTCATTCTATACCTGGTTCTATCGGATTGTGGTGAATGTGTGTTTGGACGGAAGGAGGCGTCGCCGGAGATGGCGTCGCCTTTTTTCCCCATGGCAGGGGTGTGAGGAAAATGGGGAAAGGGCAGAGAACGTAGCTGAACAGCCGGAGGGAACGGACTCTTTCCAAGTGTTTAAAGATAAACAACTTTCTCAAGACATACGCCGATCTATGAGGTCGCTGCCCGAGAAACAGCGGCTTGTATTTCAGCTGAAGGTCATCGACGGCATGGGTATTCGTGAAATCGCCGAAGTCTTAGGCGCTGCGGAAGGAACGGTAAAGACCCACCTTTTCAGAGCCACCCGGGCTATGAGGGAGGCGCTGAAGGAATGGTCACAACCGTGAGGGAGGCGCAAAGATGAAAAACTGTTCTGATTTCCAAGAGACCTTGTGGTCGGATGTACACGGGGAATTGGGCCCCGACGAACGTTTGGCCTGGGAGGAGCACTTGGCAGGATGTGCAGCCTGCCGGGAAGAGCGCGAGAAAATGCTCTATCTCATGGAAAGGGTCAAGGAGGAGCTGTCCGATTCGAAGCTTTCCAGAGAAGAAGCCTATGCCCTTTCCCGGACGATTAAGGGGCGACTCAGGGCGGAAATAACGGGGGTGCCGTGGTGGAGGAGATTCATCAGTGCTCCCCGCCGTTTTGTGCCCGCAGCAGCCGTGGCCATGTTGCTGGTGCTGGCCGTCGCCTGGTTCAGTGAGGAAATTTTTCGCTCCACCACGGGGGTGAACCCTCCTGACTCAGGGAACAAGATGGTGGTCACGGACGGAGAGGTGATCCGTAATTTGGAATTCCTAGAGGAGATGGATACCTTACAGAAACTGGTCCAGGTACTGGATGAAAAGGAGACCATGTGAAGGTTACTCGAATTATAAAGGTCAAGAACAAGGGGATTCCCTGTCTTGGTTTGAAGCCGGCCTTGGCTGCAGGTCTGGCTGTGCTTGTGCTTGGCTTGATCGGTTCCACCGACGCTCAGGCCAAGCTTCAAGGTTTATCGTCAGAGGGTTTTCCGATCCATGAGATGGATTCTTATACCCGGGCTCTTGGCCATGAGCACGAGGACGATCCGGGAAGTCAGATAGCGCGATGGCACAGAAGAAGGCCTTCCCATGATGAGAATGCGGTCGGTCCGGACTTTGACCGCAAGCGCCATGAATGGGAGTCCATGCCTTCCGAGAAGAGAGACGCGCTGCGTCAGAGAATGAGAAGGTTCAAAGAGCTTCCGCCCGAGGAGCGCAACCTTTATCAGGAGCGATTTCAGCAATGGCAGCGGCTCTCACCCCAGGAGCGCAAGAGGATCCGGGAAGACCTGGAAAAGTGGCGAGAGCTTCCCCCTGAGGAGAAAGAAAAAACGCGGCGCCGATTCCGGTAACAAGAGCGGCCGTTTCACCGTAACCACCTTCCCCCCACCCATATCTTCATCCACCGGGCTCATTTAGACGCTCCACGACTCTCTTTCCCGGCTTCCCTTTAAAGTATTGAAATACTCGGTCTGAGCGGGTATGGTTATGAAAATTCTTTTGGTGGACTCTCAAGATTCGGGAGATAGGTCTAGGAATCTAAAGGGACGCTGCTTCCGTCCCGGCAATCTGAGGTGATCATGAAGGGCAAGGACTTAAGAAAGATCCTCCTGAAAAAAGAGATAGCCATGCTCCTTACAGCTTGCGGGGCTTTCGCGCTACTTTCGTGCGGGGTTTTTTCGACCACTTACAAGGTGGGCAAGGGAACGGTCAAGACAAGCTACAACATCACAAAAGGGGCGGCCAGAGTCACGGTGGGAACCGGAAAGATGGTCTACAATGTGGGAGAGTTTACGTTCACGGTAATCATGGCGCCTCTGAGCTGGCCTCTCACCCGAGAAGACATTGAGACCATAGACGGGCTTCCACCGAAGGAGGCCATCCAGCAAGGGCGCGTTAAGAAAGCGCCTTACGTGGTGAAAGGCAAAACGTACGTGCCCATGTCGGTTGAAGAAGCGAAAAGGTATCGTGAGGAGGGAATTGCCTCGTGGTACGGCCATGAAACATGGCAGAAGAAGGGTGGACGTATGACGGCGAATGGTGAAGTTTTCGATCCCGATGGCCTCAATGCGGCCCATAAACATTTGCCCCTGCCCACCCATGTGAAAGTCACAAACTTGGAAAACCGCCGCTCGATTATCCTTCGCGTCAATGACCGCGGGCCCTTTGTGGCGGGCCGCATAATTGACCTGAGTGCCGGCGCGGCTCGGAAGCTCGGCTATTACCGAAAGGGAACAGCGCGTGTTTTAGTAGAGACGATTGAGGTGCCGGGTTGAATTTTTGGCCTATAAAGTAGATCATTGTGCGGGCAAGTGAGCTGTTTTCGGAGTATAGGACGGGGTGACAGTGGAACGATGGAATAGTGGAATGGAGTAGACCATGAGAAGACTGAACCCGGAGTATGTGAGGAGAATTTCGCAGACCGTCAATCTTTGCCCTTACATTACCCTCCTTTCCATGAAAATAAAGGAACTCAGCTGGGGGCGGTCGCGGGTTGAGATTTCCGTCCAGGAAAAGCATTTTCAGCCCTTTGGAATGGTTCACGGGGGCGTTTTTTCTTCTCTCTTAGACGCCACTGCGTTTTGGGCGGTATATACCCAGGTTGATGAAGGTCTGGGCATGACGACTGTGGAGTTGAAGCTCAATTACCTGGCACCCGTGATCAAAGGACAGATGGTCGGCAAAGGCAAGAGCATCCGGGTCGGAAAAACTCTCTGCCTCGGAGAGGCGGTGATCGAAGACGAAGAGGGAGCCATGCTTGCTCACGGCACCTCGACCATGATGATACTCAAAGACTTGGAAATCCAGGGCGGTTCAGAATCCCAGCCGAAATTCCTGGATTAGGGAAGAGGGAAAAAAGGATGGGTGACCTGATCCCTATACACTATAAGATCCATCTGGAACCAGACCTCGAGCGTTTCAGGTTCGAAGGGGAAGTGGAAATCGTTTTGATGGCTGATGAGCCCGTTGGAGAGATTTGCCTGAATGCTGTCGATTTGGCTGTGTGGAAGTGCGAACTCATGGCAGACCCTGAAAGGGAGATGTGCGCCTTTACAGTGGAGCGGAAGAGAGAGTCATTGCGAGTTATGCTCCCGGGTGAGAGAACGGGCCGCATCTCACTGGTGATTCGCTACACGGGGAAGATCAACAGCAAGATGGCCGGGTTTTACAGTCCCTGGTGGCGATCTCGAATACACCGGTCCAGGAGGAAAGAGCACTCGATGAAGGAAGGGTAAGCGTACGCTTTGAGCGAACCCCCAAAATGTCCACCTACTTGCTTTTTTGGGGGGTCGGAGATTTCGTGTTTACGGAAGACACGGGGAAGGTTTTAGTCCGTGTGGCCACCATGAGGGGCATGGAAAAGGAGAGCCGGTTTGCCCTGGCCTTTGCGAGGAAATCTCTGGAATTCTCAGAGGACTACTACGGAATAGCCTACCCCCTTCCAAAGCTGGATCTTATTGCGGTTGCAGATTTTGCGGCGGGTGCGATGGAGAACTGGGGAGCGATTACCTTTAGGGAGAACCTCCTGCTTCATGATCCCGAGGTCACATCCAAGGCGGGAGAGGAAGGAATATGCGTTGTCATCGCCCATGAAGTGGCGCACCAGTGGTTCGGAAACCTGGTGACGCCGAGTGATTGGAAGTATCTGTGGCTCAACGAGAGCTTTGCCACCTATTTCGGTTACGGCGTGGTCGACCACGTGTACCCCCGGTGGGATTTGTGGCATCATTTTCTGCACACACAAACAGGGGTCGCCTTGGAAAGGGATGCTTTGCGAGAGACGTTTCCTATTGAGATTCCCGGGGGCGAGCACATGGTCATCAACGTCAGTACCGCACCGATCATCTACAACAAAGGGGGTAGCCTTCTCAGGGAAATTGAATCCTACGTGGGCAAGGGGAACTTTAGGCGAGGGCTCCATCTCTATCTTGAAAAGCACGCTTATGGAAACGCTTCGAGCCATCATCTGTGGGAGTCTTTGGAAGAGGTGTCCGCAAAACCCATCAGCAAAATGATGAAGAACTGGATAGAACAACCCGGATTTCCCTTGGTGCAAGTTAAAAAAGAAAACCATCAGCTGGTGGTTACCCAGGAACGATTCAGCTATATGCCGCATGATTCTTCTCCGGAGTGGCTCATTCCCCTTGCTGTTACCGTTTTTGGTTCTCAGGGGGGATCAAGAACGGTGACCACCCTTCTGGAAGGCAAAAGCAAGGTGATTGAGATTGGGGCCGACGCTGCGGCTTATAAGGTCAATCCGGGCCATAGCGGATTCTATCGGGTCCGATACCATGACTTGAAGAATTTGCAGGAACTCGGCAATAGGGTGGAGAGTAAGTGCCTGTCCCCCGAAGATCGATGGGGCTTGCAGAACGATCTATATGCCTTGGTCAAGAAGGGTGACCTGAACCTTGAGGAGTACCTGGCTTTTCTGGATCACTATGCCGGGGAGGATGCTTTTCTACCTCTCATGAGCATCGGGACCAATCTGTACCATGCCTACCTGGTCATGGACGATAAGAGGAGAGAAAGGATTTCATCGATTGGGAGGCTCTTGTTTGAACGCGTTCTTTCGGCCGTCGGATATGAGCCAAAGGATGGTGAATCACACACCACATCCATACTCAGAGAGCAGTGTATTTGGTACGCTGTAGTATATGGATCAAAGATTGTGTCGGAATTTGGAGAGAGGATGTTTTTTGCTTTGATGAAGGGTGAAAAGGTGCATCCCGACATGATGAAAAGCGTCTTTCAGGTGGGTGCTCTTTGTGGGGGAGAGAAAGCACTTGACTGGTTTGCAAGCAGAACACGCACGTCTGAAAGCGAACATGAGAGGATGAACATTTTGGCGGCGCTGGGTTGTTTCAAGGACAGGACTCTCATATCAAAGGTACAGCAATATGTGCTGGATGAGGTCCCGGACAGGAACAAATTCGTACCCATAGGGGTTATGGCTGAAAATCCCTATGCCATGCCCTTGATGTGGCCGTGGTACGTGTCCTCCCGAGAAAGGCTGGAACGGTTGCACCCTGTTCATTATGAGCGGATTCTTGCCGCTGTTATTCCATGGGGCGGCTTGGGAAGGGAAGAAGAAGTCAAGGCCTTCTTTGAACACTATTCTCTCCAGGAGCGCAAGGTAGAAGATGTGGTGAGGCTTTCACTGGAAAAGCTGGAGATCAATCAAAGAATGAGGAGCGCTTAGCCTCACGTTATACTATTAAGGAGAGCAAAATATTGTTTTTTGATGCTCCGGGTATTATTATTGAAATTTACGGACACGAGACCAGATGACAAACGCAGGCGAAACCTCTAAAGCCAAGCGGCGGCCGAAGATCACTATCCGGCAGATGGAGCTGGATGACTTGGCACCGGTTTTTCACTTGGGTGAGCAGATTTTTACAGCCAGCAAGGTCCCGAACCTCTACAGAACCTGGGACGAGTATGAATTAATCGAACTCTACTATGCCGATACGGAGTTGTGTCTGGTCGCAGAGCACGAAAAGAAGATCGTTGGCTTTGCCCTCGGAACAACCATTGAGAAAGAACGCTCGGCGTGGAAGTACGGGCACTTGGTTTGGCTGGGGGTGGATCCCCAATTTCAACGGGAAGGTGTGGGAGAGCGACTCTTCCATCAATTCCGTGAGCGGGTGGAAAGCGAAGGCGTTCGAATTCTTATGGTGGACACCGAAGCCGACAACTTGCCGGCCTTGCATTTTTTTCGGACCATGGGTTTTGGAAAGCCAGAGGAGCACATCTATCTGAGCCTCAACTTGTCGAGCCAAAGACGCCCGAACGGAGAGGAGGCGCGACCG
>JARRRH010000160.1:0-5574 GCA_037380925.1 Deltaproteobacteria bacterium
TCATCTCAAGGCCTAAAAAGGGCCCTCTGCCTCTCCTCTCCTGAGGGAGCACCCTTGTCCTTTTCCTCCACGCTCTCAATCTTGCCTTTCAGGAAATAGCGGTCAAACAGCCGACTGAAGTCTGTCCAGGCGCCTTCTTGCCGGTCTTTCTCCATGAAGCGGCTCAGTCCGTTCATCTTAGCATCGAGATCGTCGATCAAATGCAGGGCAAAGGCTTCCAGGAATTTCGGCCTCTTCGGAGACCCGAAGGCATATTCGCCGTGATGGCTTAGGATGAGATGCTTGAGGCGGATGGCGATTTCGTCTGGAAAGTCCTTGAGGCCGGCCAGTTTTTCATCCACCATGGCCACACCGAGGCTGAGATGGCCGACCAGCCGACCTTCGTCGCTGTAATCGATTTGAGGCTCGAACTTCAATTCCCTCACCTTGCCCAGGTCGTGGAGGAAGGCCCCTGTCAGCAGAACATCTCTGTCCAGTTCCGGATAATGATCCGCCACCGATTTTGCCATTTGGCAGACGGAGAGGGTGTGCTCGAGGAGTCCGCCGATGTAACTGTGGTGGAAATTCTTTGCCGCAGGCGCCTTCCGGAACAAGGCCATGAATTCACGATCAGTTAGGAACTTGTCCAAAAGGGTTTTCATGGAGGGGTTTTTTACCCCTTTAAGAACTTCCCGGAGAGAGGCCAACATCTTGGAAACGTCCTTCGGGGTGGCTTCCAGGAAAAGCGTGGGATCCGAAATCCCTTTTGCCGCCTGAAGGCGTGTGAGGGTTAGCTGGACCTGGTCGCGGTAAGAACTGGCATACCCTTCCACTTCGATGATGTCGCCTTCTTTGAAAAGCGCTGAGAACTCACTCGCCCGCTCCCACACCCTGGCCTCCACCTCCCCGGTGCGGTCGGCCAAGGTGATACTGAGGTAGGCATCTCCCTTCTTGGTGGATCCCATCCTTTTCACTTTTACCAGGTACTGGCCCCGCACCTGCTCGTCTTCCTTTATTTCCTTTATCCAGGCATGCTGTGTGCTTTCCGCCACGTTACTACCCCATTCTTCTTCTCAAGAACCCATCCAAATCGCGCCTTCTAAGGCCGTTCAAGAGTTCAAATCGCCTGCTGGGTGCAGAAAAACCCCTCTGCACCTTGCGTTCTTGGTTTCGCCCAACACACTAATCCGAAAAGTCCCCTTTGGGACCCTTGCCCGTGCCGATTTTCGCTGCTTTTTCTCTGATCTTTTCTTCCGTCCAATCAGCGGGATTCTCCATCCGACCTGTCTTTGCACCGAGATCATAGGATCCTGCACTGAGGATGGCGTCAATGGCAAGAGGCGCTGTACCTTGGGCATTAAACACATCGGTGAGGAGTTCGTAAACGAAATCCGCAACTCCTTTGGCCATTCTTTCCCGGATTTCCCCGGGCAAAGCCAAGAGTTTGTTTTCAAAAGGCAGGTTCAGTTTCTTGTAGTTCCCGGCCTTGAGCTCTTTTGATTTTGCATAGGCCACCATCTCGGCCCACAATGCATCCGTGATGCCCTTATCCGACATCTTCACGAACTCGCCGTTTTCGTCCAAGAAAGCATTGCCGTACTCATTCACCTTCACGCCCCATGTGATCATCTGGAGCGCGGTGGCCACGTTCGCCTTGGTGGTGTTCGTCTCCCGGGCTATTTTTCGTAGTCTCTCGGAACTGTTCCCTGAAGTCCCATGCTGGGCTCCGGAAATCTTGTATTTGGCGAGCGCATCGTGGATCTCTTTGGTGAGAGGCACCTGAATGCCGGCGTCACTGGCCTCGATGCCGTGGGTGGTCCCGTTGTTGAGGGCAATCCAATCAGGAAAGATGTCATGGGCGTTCAACCCTTGGATCAAGAAAAGGGCCTCCTCAACGGTTGAAAGCCCTTCCTTGCCCTTGATCTCCCCCACTTCTGTCTCGTGGCCCGCCCACTTTGGGAGATAGGGGTTTAAGGCAATGTTGGCCAGCAGGTTCCGGTCGTCGGGCAGATGTGAGGCGTCAATGGCTATGGACGTGATCCCCGCATCAAACATGGAGGGGATCTCCACCTTAGCGGTCTCCACATCGTTGTCGCCCTTGATGGCGTAATGGTCCGCATGAATGGCAACGGGAACGGTCAGTCCAAGCTCATTGCAGACCGCGTCAACCTGGGTGGCCAAGTTCCAGAAATTCACTGCACAGTATGCGCCGCCACCCCCCTCTGATTTGGCAATTTCCACAATGATGGCGGCCTCAGCTCGCTGGGCCGCTCTGAGCGCTCCTCGAATAACAAAATGGTTCCTCCCGTTGGCCGCAATGGTCATGGCCTTTCCTTTGGCTGTCACGGCCCGGTCGATCACTTTCCCGCTCACAATCAGGGCCTTGGAATTGGGAAACCTTTTGACCACATTGGGCGGCCGACCGATCTGGAGCGCTTTTTCAAAATCCGCTTTTTTGATGGAAGACATGGGAACCCCCCTTGAGATTGACTATTGATGATTGACGATTGAGAATTGAACAAAAGCCCTGAGATTTACTATTGATGATTGACGATTGATCAAAAGAATAAAGATTGATCATTTGACACTCACGATTGATTGTCTCGTGCCTTCATCTCTAATTTATTTGCCTGGGCGGTCTTTCTTGAAGAGACAAAAATGCCCGTCAGATCGCCCGCTTCTGTCAACAAAGCTTCTACAAGATTTCTTTTCAAAAGTCCTTCGTCAATAATAAACTCCAACCAGAAATGGGATTCGTCCACTTCTTCTACGACTATACTTAACTTGGAGACGAAACTTGCTCTCGATTGTGCGATACAAGCTGCCCTGTAGTCGGAAGCGACAGACGTGGAACACCTGATCAGCTGCCCCCGAAGATGACTCCCCAAAGGCGTATTAGGCAAACCCGTCGATAATTTGACACACCGGTGTGCAAATTCCTTGGTTCTGCCCTTGAGTTCGTTACTGTCCATATCCTTACCTGTGCGTTCAACTCCCTCAATCTTCAATCTCGGTTTTTCTCTTTTCTTTCTTCTCTCTGCAATCTTCAATCGTCAATAATCAACAATCATTCCTTATGCGGTTGAAGAATGACCTTGATGCAGTTATGGGCCGTGGGAGCGCAGACCGCTTCAAATCCCTTTGATGCTTCTCCCAGGCTCAGCTTGTGGGTCACAAGCTTATCCACGGGGATGGTCCCAGCCTTGATCAGCTTGAGAGCCACGGTGCAGTCTTCAGGGCTGCCGGCGTAAGTGCTCGTGAGGCTAATCTCGGTCCTCCAAAAAAGATCGTTGAGGGGTATGGTCACGGTGGCCCCTTCAGAGGCACCGCCAAAGAAGAGCACGGTACCGGCCCTTTCCACGCACTTCAAGGCCAGGGGAATAAACCCCTCAAAGCAGATGATCACCAAGTCCGCAAGATACCCTCCATTGATTTCCCTGAGGGTTTCGATAAGCGTCTCTTTTGCTTCAAGGGCATAATGAGCCCCCAAAACCTCCGCAGTTTCCAAACGAAAGGGAATGGTGTCGGCCCCAATGACCACGCCCGCCCCCAGAGTGCGGGCCAAGCTGATGTGAAGCAGTCCCGATATGCCGCAGCCCAGAACCAACACGCTTTGGCCCGGTTTCACTCCCGCATTTTTCTGGCCCCTGAAAACACAGGCCAGCGGCTCCATAAAGGAAGCCTCCTCATAGTCCACCCCTTCCGGTATTTTGAAGGTTCCGCGATCAACGTTAATGGCAGGGACCCGGATATATTCCGCAAAGCCGCCGGGATCAAAATGGGTGCCTCGCAAAAGCGTCTCACACACCGTGTGGTGCCCGTTAAGGCAGTAATGACAGGTGTTGCAGGGGACGTGGTGCGTTGCCGCCACCCGATCGCCCACCTTGAATTTGTCGACCCCGTCACCAACGGACACCACCTTCCCGGCCACTTCATGGCCGAGCACCAGGGGGACCTTGTCACGCCTGTACCATTCCATGACGTCGCTACCGCAGATGCCGCTGGCCACAACCCTCATGAGTAGCTCGCCCGGACCTATTTTAGGAACAGGCATCTCTTCGAGGCGCACGTCTTGGTTGCTGTAATACATCAACACGCGCATGGTGCTCTCATTTGTCATGCTATATCCTACCGTAAGCCTTCATAGGGCAACAGTCTGCTTCAGGTATAGCCTCGGTTGCTCGGCGCGGGATCAAGTACCTTAAACAACACCACACGGGAAAATTCGAATCTCGAAGCACCAAACTCGAAGTGGCTCGGCGTACTCACCATCCTGAGCCAGGTCGAAGGACAAATTCGAATCCTCGAATGTTTAAATAATCAAAACGGGACGTGATGGACCAAGAACCCTACTCCGACAAAAAAGTTTGGGTCATTTGAAACCGGGGACCCGCTTGCGGGGAGTCGGCCCCTTGTGCCGGCAATTTCGGATTTGGACTTTCGGATTTTCCTTTAGGCCTTGCCTTGCTTGATGGTCTCAAAGAGATCAAAGGCCTGTTTGGGTGTCAGCCCGTCATGAATGACGCCGTTGAGCGCCCTCATCATGGCTACCGGATGGGGGTTCTGCCACACATTTCTGCCCAGATTGACGCCGATGGCGCCCTTCTGCATGCCGTCATAAACAAAGTCGAACACCTCAAGCTCGGTTTCACACTTCGGTCCCCCTGCAATGACCACAGGCACAGGACACCCGTGGGTCACTTTATCAAAATCCTCGGTGCAGTAATAGGTTTTTACAATCCTGGCACCCAATTCCGCGGCAATGCGGCAGCTCAGTGCAAGAAAGCGCGCCGTTCTTTTCTCCAGTTCCTTACCCACTGCCGTGACAGCCATGACCGGGATGCCGTAGTCTTCACAATCATTGACCAGCAGGGACAAATTTTCCAAGGTTTCCTTTTCGTAATCGCTTCCCACGAAGATGGAAATCCCCACGGCCGCTACATTGAGGCGGATGATTTCTTCGACGGAGGTGGTAATCACTTCGTTGGCCAGGTCCTGACCCACCACGCTCGTGGCCCCTGAGACTCTCAGAATGATGGGGGTGTTGCCGTCCGGATCTACTGCGGAACGCAATACGCCGCGCGTCACAAAGAGCCCGTCTGCATAGGGCAGGAGATCTCTGATCGTATCCCCGGGTCTTTCCAAACACCTTGTGGGCCCCTGGAAATAGCCGTGGTCAATGGGAAGGAACTGGCAGTGTCCATCCGGCTTGATGAGGCGAGAGAGCCGGTTTCTCATGCCCCAATCGAGATGCTCGGCGCCCTTGATCCACTTTCCATTGGTCCTTCGGACTTCTTCCGGCATTTCAGAAACAGCCCTGGCTTCTAAAATCTTTTCTGCATCGGCCATAGCCAACCCTCCCTTTCCCTGACTCTTATGAAGGAGAGCAAAATATTGTTTGCATTTCCGAGGGTCATGGGGCTTTTCTTGTGCTCCGAGGCTCCCGGCCTGGTCTTTTCAGCAACTTATCTATGGGGGAGTTTTGCCCCCTCCCGCTGTTCCCGGTCCTCACCAATGGGCGGCGCGGAGAGGAATTCTAAATTTCTGTCTGGGCCGTTGGTGAGGACCGGGCCAGGGGCTTCCCCCACAGATAAG